>DATHTI010000403.1:0-4037 GCA_035463335.1 Pyrinomonadaceae bacterium
TGCTCCTCGATCGACCGCATCAACTGCTCGTCCGGATCCATCTCCTCTTCGGTGATTGGATCCTTGATGCGCTCCTTGTTACAGAAAGCCTCGACGTTGTCGAGATAGTTGTTGCACATCGTGCGCGCCATCTCTTCAAACGAGTAAACAAACGCACGCTGCACTTCGATCTTCGCGAGCTCGTCGTACTCCTTGCGCGCCTGCGAAATGTGATTCAAATACCTTTCACGCTGCTCGCTGCTGATGCCCGTGTGTTGCTCGAAGCCGTCCTTGATCGCTCGCAGAGCGTCGATCGGATTGATACACGTGACCCCGTCGCGCACGAGCGCGCTCGACAACCGGTTGATGATGTAACGCGGCGAGATGCCGTCCATGCCTTCGCGAATCGTCTCTTCCTTCAGCTCGCGCACATCTTTCGACTTGTAGCCCTCGACGTCCTCGCCGTCGTAAAGCTTCATCTTCTTGACGATGTCAACGTTCTGGCGCTTCGGTTCTTCGAGCCGCGTCATCACCGCAAACATCGCGGCCACTCTCAGCGTGTGCGGCGCAAGGTGAACGTTGCGTAGCGCTTCAGACTGGTGCAGGAGCTTGTCGTAGATCCGCTCTTCCTGCGACACGCGCAGGTTGTACGGGACCTTCACGAGGATGATGCGATCCTGCAACGCTTCGGATTTGCGATTGCCGGCGAAGGCGATGTATTCGTTCTCGTTCGTGTGTGAAAGGATCACTTCGTCGGCGTAAATCATCGCGAAGCGGCCGGTCTTGATGCTCTGTTCCTGCGAGAGCGTAAGCAGGCTGTAGAGAAACTTCTCGTCAACCTTCAGCATCTCGACGAATTCCATCAAGCCGCGGTTGGCGATATTCAACTCGCCATCGAAACGATAAGCACGTGGATCTGATTCCACCCCAACATCGCCGATCGTTGACAGGTCGATCGAGCCGGTGAGCTCCGTGATGTCCTGCGACTTCGGATCGCTCGGCGAAAAAGTTCCGATACCGACGCGTTCCTTTTCAGAGAACGCAACGCGATGCACTTTCACATCTTCATGACGACCGCCGTAAGTATGCTCTAGCGCATAGCGACACTGTGGACACAGATCACCTTCAATATAGATACCGTAATGCTTCTCGACTTCGGCACGCAGTTGATGTGGGATGAGATGCAGCGGCTCCTCGTGCATCGGACAGTCTTTGATGGCGTAAACCGCGCCCGCCTCAGTCCTGGTCCAATCTTCAAGCCCGCGCTTGAGCATGTTGACGATGGTCGACTTGCCTCCGCCTACGGGACCCATGAGCAGCAGGATGCGCTTGCGCACTTCGAGGCGCTGCGCTGCCGATTTGAAGTACTCGACAATTCTGGCAATGGGTTCTTCGATGCCGAAGAGCTCGTTGGCAAAGAATTTGTAGGAGAGAATCTCGTGCTGAGTGCCTTCGTTCAGCCGCTCAATGCCGGCGGCATGAACCATGTCGTTGATGCGAGCGTGTGAAAGCTGGGCAACGCGCGGGTTTTGTGCGACTAACTCGAAGTAGTCACGAAAAGTTCCTTCCCAGCGCAGCGCTTCGTGCTCACGGCGCAGATCTTCCAAACGTTCGCTGATATTGAATTGTTTTTTGCCATCCTGCTCTTGCATAGCCTTTGAAACCTCTTCGGCCTTCGCGCATTGGACAGCGTGTGGGGAGAGGCCACGCCATTTACTTACACCGCAACGTCAATCGGGGAACGGCGGTTGGTTTGATCTGTGCTTCGTGATACGCCTCACGCGCGCGTCAGCGTGAGCTGCGTCCTCGAGGCATCACTTCTCAATGATCGATGCAACAAGAAGTCCGGTGGGAACCTGGAAGCGAACTCGCACGCGCGCTTCCCTTGGGACGGAAGTATAGCACAAGGGTCAATGCTTATTTCGCAAACTCAATTTTTCCCCCGGCTTACGGTTCCGAGCTTCCCGTTTAGAGTTCGCGTTTAGAGTTCAACCTTCAGGTTGTGCTTTGTTTAGACCGCAAGCTAAAGCTTGAACTCTGAACGCGAACGCTAAACGTCCCCGCCGCTTAAGACGACCTGCGGATGCACGCTTCGCGCAGTCGCATCGTATCGACCGATGGCTATCAGCTCCTTACCCGCGTCGTACATCCTCACGTTGTCTCCGTCGGCCCACTCCGTATCAGCCACCTTCACCTCTCTTCCGTGGTTGGCCCGCCGAACGTCTTCGCCGCTTAGATGCAGGGAAGGTAGCCACGAGATCCCTGCCCCGGTTGGCAGCAGAACCGTTCCGATCGACTCTTCGCCAAAATGGATCTTCAACTGATCGAGCGTGATTGCCTGATCGATGGTCAAATCGCCGACGCGCGTTCGTCTCAGCTCGGCTAAGTGAGCGCCAACGTACAGACGTTTCCCGAAGTCTTCTGCGAGTGTTCTGACATATGTGCCTGACGAACACGACACCCGCGCGTGAAAGTCGAAAGTGCCGTCAAGGTTGTCCTTAACAAGCTGACCCTCCGGCCTGATCGCCGCAAAGTCGTAGATGCAAACACGTACCGGCTTTCGCTCGACGGTCTCACCACGACGCGCAAGTTCGTAGAGCTTCCTGCCCTCAACTTTCTTCGCCGAAAACATCGGCGGTACCTGGTCTATGTCACCGCGCAGACTTTGTAGCGCAGCTTCGATCTCTTCTTCAGTCCAGTTGCGTACCTCTGGCGTTGGACCAGGGATCGGATTGCCGGTGCGGTCGCCGGTGTCGGTTGAGTATCCGAGACGAATAATTGCTTCGTATTCTTTATCAACTCCGGTCAGGAACTGCGACAGACGTGTGGCCTTGCCAAGTAAGACGACGAGTACGCCAGTGGCAAACGGATCGAGTGTTCCGGTGTGGCCGATACGTCGTTCGTGAAGAATGTGACGCGCGCGCGCAACCACATCGTGAGAAGTCATGCCCGAAGGTTTATCGATTACCAGTACTCCATCCATGAACAACATTTTAGATCAGCAACCAATCCGCGTTAATCTGTGTTCACTTAATCGTGACTGATTTGCGACGTAAAACATTTGAGCGCGCCATAAAGCTGCTCGCCGCCCGGCCCCGGTCGGTCGCCGAGCTGCGCGAGCGTCTGCTCCGCGGGAAGAACACGAACGAAGAAGTGGTGGAAACCGTGATCGCGCGGCTGCGCGAGTATGGCTATCTGAACGACGAGCGTTTCGCGTTTAGTTATGCGTCGTACAAAGTGAAGCAAAAGCCGGTGGGACGACGGCGACTCGAGCGCGATCTCAAGTTCAAAAAAGTCGACAGCGGCGTTGCCAATGAAGCGCTCGAGATGGTCTTTACCGAGACGCCGGAGGAACAGCTAATCGACCAGGCAATCGCCAAACGACTCCGCATTCGCGGCAAGCCGAAGAACCGTCTCGAAGCGAAGAGCCTGTTCGATCATTTGTTGAGACAAGGATTCGATTTCGAGCTGGTTAGCGAGAAAGTACGCTCAGTAACCGCCGATTACGCGGATGAAGATTGATTTGTTACACTCAAACGGATGATGACTGGTAACGAAATTCGCGAAGCTTTTTTGAGGTATTTTGAGGAGCACGGACACACGCGTGTGCGTTCGTCGCCGCTCCTGCCCGCCAACGATCCGACGTTGCTCTTCACGAACGCGGGCATGAATCAGTTTAAGGACACCTTTCTGGGTGCGGAGAAGCGTGAGTACGTGCGTGCCGCGTCGTCGCAAAAGTGTATACGCGCCGGTGGCAAGCATAACGATCTCGATGAAGTTGGAAAGACCGCGCGGCATCACACGTTCTTCGAGATGCTCGGCAATTTTTCGTTTGGCGATTACTTCAAGGAAGGCGCGATCAAGCTTGCCTGGGAGCTGCTGGTTGATGAGCTGAAACTCGATCCGAAGCGACTGTGGTTCACCGTTTACGAAGGCGATGCCGAAGTGCCGCCTGATGAAGATGCCGAACGGTTCTGGGAACAGGTCGGCGCGCCACGTGAGCGTATCCTGCGCTTCGGTCGCAAGGATAATTTCTGGCAGATGGGCGAGACCGGTCC
>DATHTI010000404.1:0-8614 GCA_035463335.1 Pyrinomonadaceae bacterium
CCTCTACACTTTCTTAGATCTCCAATCGCAACCCATCTTTCGCTTCAATCGTCTCGCCCGACCAGAGCCGGCGGGCTTCGGCGACAAGGTCCACATCGTCCCATTCGGGATAAAGATGGGTCAAGACAACTCGTTTAGGCGCACAGGCGCGCGCTAGGTTCATCGCTTCAACGAGCTCGAGGTGCTTCTTAACAGGTTTGTTTCTCCTGTAAGAACATTCCATCAGTAGCAAGTCAGCATCCTTTGCGAACGGTATCAGATCTTCCGAAAAACCGGTGTCAGAAGTATAAACAAACAGTTTCGAGTCTTCGTCCTTCAAACGCAGCGCCAGACTTTCGTTTGTGTGAGGAGTTGAGAGCGTGGTGGCGCTGATGCCTGGCATTATCTCGAAATCTTCATTCGGACTAACCTCGACGATCTCGATCCGGAACCGTTGTTCAAACAAGCGATAGTTGTTCGAATCGTTCACTGCGTCGATAATCGCGCGCAATCCGGTTGGACCACAGATGCGCAGCGGTTTGGTTCGCGTTTGAGTTTGCGGTGCCCATTTTATGCCGAAGAGAAATGGTGTCAGCCCGCCGAGGTGGTCGAGATGAAAATGGCTGATCCAGATAGCGTCGAGATTAGGCCAGTCGAGTTGTTCCTCGGCCATGCGGTGCGGTGCGTCCGGGCCGGCGTCGAGCAGCACTGTGCCTTTTGACGTTTCGAGCCAGTGCGAAGGCGTCGCGCGGTGCGGGTGTGGTACTGAAGTGCCCGAGCCGAGGATCGTTAGTTTCATATGCGCATTTTAAGCTAAACTTCGGCCATGAGTCCGACCGAGACCCAGCTCGATGTTCTTGCAGTTTTTTCACATCCTGATGACGCGGAGTTGTCGGTTGCGGGAACGCTACTGAAACTGAAGTCACTCGGTTATCGCACGGGTGTTTGCGACATGACGCGCGGTGAGATGGGAACGCGCGGCACGCCTGAGATTCGCGCGAAAGAAGCGCTCGATGCGGCCCGCATCATGAAGCTTGATGTGCGTTTGAATCTCGAGCAGCCCGATGGTCACGTCTGGCCGACCGAAGTCGCGCGCACGGCGTTTGTTCGTGTGCTGCGATCATACAAACCGAAGGTTCTCATTACCACGCACGAAGACGATCCGCATCCGGATCACGCGAACACGTCGATCATAGTAAGACAGGCAGCGCGACTCGCGACGATGAAACGTTACGACGAGGAGTCAGGGCTTGCGCCGGTGCCGATGCCCGCGATCATGCACTCGCTTTTTTCGCGACGGATTGTGCCGTCGTTTGTGGTTGATGTGTCTGAGTTTGTGGATGAGAAGATGGGCGCGATCAGGGCGTACGGCTCGCAGTTTTACAGTGCGGATTCGAAGGAGCCGGCGACGCGCATCAGCGCGCGCGGTTTTCTAAATGAGATTGAATTTCGGATGAGATATTTCGGATCGCTGATCGGCGTGGAAGCCGGCGAGCCCTTCTACGTCCGCGAAGCGCTGAACGTCGATGACCCTCTCGCCCTCCTCACGCGCCCGATGAATATCTATTCCTGATTTATTTCTTTTTGGGCTCGAGTATCGCTCTCGCGATCGCAATGGTCGCGACGGCGCGTGGGCCCTCGCCTTGAAATCCCCTGGCGAGCTCGACGGCGCGATCGTAGTCCTGAAGCGCCAAATCCTTAAAAATCCCCGCGAGATCGAAATCAGGCACGTCGTTCGTATGTACTGACGAACTCCCCTTACTTTGAAACGTCAATACCAGCTCGCCATCTTCGCCCGTAAACCCTTCCGCCGAGTTCGCTGCCTTCACTGCATCAAACGTCGCATCCCACACTCGTCCCCGATCGACGACCTTCAAAGCGTTAGCCACTGCAACCAGCGCGCGCGGCAGGTTCGCGTCAGACACATCGATGCGGCGTGCTTCCGTGCCGGCTTCATCAACAATCTCCAGCGCTTTATCTCGATCAGTCTTGGCCAGAAGCTTGGCGATCTGCGTGAGCGCCCACGCTTTTTGAATGTGAGTTAAGTCGCCCTTGTGGGCCATCTCCAAAGCCTGGTCCACCATTTTCTTCTCGACAAAATGAATCGTGAGTGACGCGTCCCAGTAAGCCTGTGCTCGTTTGCGCAGCTCTGTATCTGAAACCTTGCTGACGTAATCACGCGCACGCATGTCGCCCTGGCGCAGGAAGACGTTGGCGAGTTGCAAATACAGTGAATCTCGCTCTTCGGCAGTCTTCGCGCGCTCGAGTCGATCCAGCAGTGTCTGCTCACGATCGGTAGCAGGCTTTTCGGGCTTCAAGCCTCTGTTCAGCGCATCATCATCAAAGCGACGAGTGCCGTCGGAGACCACAGTATTCAACGCGCTCATGTGACCACGAAGCGATTCGACCATCCCGGGCGGCGCTGATTCCTCGAAGAACGGCAAGAGCCGTTTGATGACGAGATATTTTCCATCGAGACCGGCTGAGGTTGTGTCCGGCTGGCCCGGCGCCGGCAACGGTCGTAAAAGTATCGCCGCCGCTGTCTGGAAAAATGCATTCCTCAGCTCCGGCGCGACTTGATTAGGCGTGATCGTTGAAGACGATTGCGAGCTCGACGTACCACGGCCGTAGAAGGTCATGAAAAGATGAGGAGTAAAGATGTACGAGCTGAGCAGCGATACGGTGTTGGCGTCGGCTTGCGGATTGTTGATTGAGCTGGCAAGCAGTGTGGCGTAGCGCGCGTCGGCGGCGCTTGCGTTTTTCTCGCGCACGTGACACAGAAACTGCATGCTTTCCATGGTGATCAGAGCCAGCGCCGGGTCCGCAAATTGAAGCGCGCGCTCCAATTCGCCGGCCAGCATCAGGTCTCTCGCCACTGACAACCGCTCGCTCATCGCGTCGCTCAAACGGTTCGGGTTTGCAGGCGTCTCTGTTTTTGCAGCAGCCTCGAGTTTTTGAGCTTTCAACTTCTCGAGAAACTCTTCACTGAGAGCTCGATCGTGACGAGCTACGAGCACTAAGACGTCGCGACGTATGTTGGGTGGAGTATCAATCGCGTAACCACCGCCCGTGCGACTCTTTTGTATGCGAATCTCTTCCTGAAGTTTTTTGTCGCTTTCGATATCAGCGACTTCGGCGGCTTCCCACGCCTTGCGAAACAACAGGCGACCCTGTTCGGCATCGACTGCCCAGAGTGCGTCAGCGATTCGTGCGAGCGACCGTGCGCGAAGTGTTTCGTCGCGGAAGGTGCGTGCGTCGCTCGAGAGGGAGACGAGTAGCGCGCGTGCCTTCGAGCGCCGCTCGCGTTGCGCAAGCTCCTCTTCGGTAAGCGCCGCTGACTTCGGCGTCTTCGCAGCCTGCTTCGTCTCTATTGTTTGCGCGTTGGTAGTGGTGACAACGAGGAGTAAGAGAGCGAGATTAATCTGTCTCATGATCGTGGAAGGAATTGTAGGGGTGGCCCTCCGTGGCCACCCCCGCGTTGGAAATCGGGACCTGGGGCGGCCACGGAGGGCCGCCCCTCCAGTGAACTCGTATCTAAAACCGTGCGCGCGATCGCGAGTGTCGCTACAGCCCGCGGCGTTTCTCCCGTGAATGTTTTGGCGAGCTGAATCGCTCGAAGTAGATCGGCACGGGCAAGATGCCTGAAAACCGCTAGTAAGTCAAAATCTTCGGACGTGCTGTTGGTCATCACCACCATCATCTTCGTTTGTAAAACTGAAGAGATGCGGCTGTCTTCACCGGTGTAAGCCTCGGCGCCATTTGCAGCTTTCACGACTTCACTCAGAACTTCCCACGCACGAACACGATCGACTTCCGCGAGTCCAACTGCCACAGCCGTCAACGCCCGCGCGCGGTCCGGATCGCTGCCACTGATGCGACGACTCTCCGCGAGCGCCTCGTCGAGTAGATCGGTCGCACGCGAGCGCTCGGCGGCAAGTACGAGTTTCGCGGCGCTCGTGAGTGCCCACACCTTTTGAATACTCGTGAGCTCCCCGTTTTTGGCGAGTCGAGTTATCTCGGTAACGTCTTTATTTCGCACCGCGAGCTGGACCAGTTGGAAGTCAGTGTACGCCTTGACGCTCTTGCGCAGCTCCGTGTTCTCGATCTTGTCTACAAGATCTTTGCCGCGTGGATCGCCGTCCTGGGAGAGCGCCACTGCATAATCCGCATAGATCGCATCGCGCTCGTCTGACGTTTTCGCGCGGTCCAGTCGCTCCTGCATGCGCTGGTAAGGATCGCCTTCCTCCGAGTCTGGTCTAATACCCACATTGACGGCGCGATTCTCACCTTGCTGCATCTGCGCAGGCACAGCCGAAGCGAGCGCGGTCATCTGCGTGCGCAAACCGGGCGCGAGATCCGCAGCATGCTGTTCAAACACGGGCAGCAGTCGTTTGATTATCAGGTACTTTCCGGTTTGACCTGACGTAGTGCGATCCTGATCCGGCGCGGCGAGTGGTTGCATCAGGATCGAATAGGCGACTTTCAGAAAGTTGCTTCGGAGGGTTGCATCGACTTCAGGCGCAGGTGTCGGGCCTCTTTGCCGGCTTTGATTTGCGCCGCCGTTGCGCTCGAACGTTATGTAAAGAAACGGCGTGAAGAGATACGATGAAAGACCGGAAACTGTGTTGGCGTCAGAGCTCGAGTCGCGCGCCGCGCGAGCAAGCAGGCTGGTGTAAGCGCTGTCGGCGAGTTGTGCGTTCTTTTCGCGAAGCGCGGAAAGGAAGAAGATGGTGTCAATGTTGACGGTGTTGAGCGCGGGCGCGGCGAATTCCATGGCGCGTTCGACTTCGCCGTCTTCAACGAGTCGTCGCGCGAGTTGCAAACGTTGCGAGGCGCCGAGTCGCGTGCCGGGATCGTTGCGGCGTTGATCTGCAGCGGCTTCTGTCCGTTGTTTCTCGTTTGCTTCGTCGAGAGCTTTGAGAAACTCTTCGCCGAGTTTGCGATCGCGTTTGGCGACGAGTCGTAACACTTCACTGCGCACGTCCGGGCCGCCGCGGACGACGACTGGCGCGCCTTCCGATTCCATTCGCTTCATATCTTCGGCGCGTTTTTTTGCGGCTTCAGCATCGACAATCTCAGCCGCTTCCCATGCACGGCGGAAAAGTTCGCGGGCGCGTTCGGGGTCAGTGTCCCAAAGCACGTCCGCGGCTCGCGCCTGCACGCGCGCGCGACGTGTTTGATCCTTGAAGCTGCGCGCTTCGTCCGCGAGACTGCTGACGAGCGAAATCGCGACTGTGCGTTGCTGCGCAGCCTCGGCGTCGGCGTCTTCGGCTGCGGCCGGTTTCGCTTTTTTCGGCTGGGCGAAAGTGGTTGGGACGAACAGAGCAAGGCAGAGACACGCGATTGCGGCGAAGGGTAAGCGCATAGAACACTCCTGTAGGTCTGAAATGCGGATGGAAGTAACCGGAAGGTTCACACGCGCGCGGGGCGGATAGGTTCCAAAAACTGTCCACAGATTACACCGATTACACAGAAATTTTTCAATACGATTTTCTGTGTAATCTGCGTAATCTGTGGATCAAACAGCAATCACTTCGAGCTCGGGATCGACTTCCTGCTTCAACATGCTCTCGATCGCCATCAGCGTACCGGTGAGGGAGCTGGGGCAGCTTCCACATGCGCCCTGGTAGCGAATGCTGAGTGTGTGATCACTCAATCCAATGATTTCGAGATAACCGCCGTCACCCATCAACGCCGGTCTGACTTTCTCGTCCAATATTTCGTTGATTCTGAGCAGTCGCGGATCGTCACTCGCAACCGCCGCGATTGATCCACCGACTGCCGCAGCCGCTGCTGCTGCCGCCGAGCCATTCACTGCTTCCGCTGCACGAATCGGAACGGCGAGCGCCGGCAGAAGCTCATCCCAGTCGCCTTCGTCGTCTTTCTCAACCGTGATCATTCGATCCATGTAAAAAACCGAGACGACGTGGCCCACGTCAAACAACGATTTCGCTAACGGATCGTTTTCAGCCAGCTCTGCTGAACCGTATTGCCGTGCGACGCCATTACTGACAGGCTCGCGCAGGATGAATTTGACGGCATTCGGGTTCGGTGTCTCTTCAATATCACTAATCTTTGGCATCTAAAGCTCCTTCTTAATCGATTCACATTATAGCCTTTTTAAGAGCAAGTTCAGAGTTCAAGCTTTAGCTTGCTCGCGTAGAAGCCCACGACTGCAGCCTAAAGGCTGAACTCTGAACTTTTATTTATCTGAACGCTAAATGTTACTTATACAAAAGCTGCGACATTGTTGCAGGAATCATTGCTAAATTTTTAAAGCAGGAATATACTCCCGGCCTCACTTGCCCCCCCTCTCAGAAGGTGAGTCAAGTTGAGATAGAGGCAGGCGATAGCGAGGGTCGCCTGCCTCACATTTTTTGCGGTTGAACTTGTGCTTTGTGCTTGCTAATTTGAGAGCGCAATGAACATCGGTATTACGGTATATCCTACCTACGGCGGCAGCGGCATCGTTGGATCTGAGCTCGGCAAGGAACTCGCTCAGCGCGGGCACACAGTTCACTTCATTTCTTCTGCGCTGCCAACCAGATTAACTGAGCTAAACGAGCGCGTGCGTTTTCACGAAGTGGAAATGATGTCGTATCCGCTCTTTGAGCACCAGCCTTACACACTCGCACTCGCGACGAAGATGGCGACAGTAGCCGAAGAAGAAAACCTCGATCTGCTGCACGTTCACTACGCGATACCACATTCGATCAGTGCGATTCTCGCGCGCGAGTCGCTGAAGCCGCGACGACGACTGCCGGTTGTCACGACATTGCACGGAACGGACATCACGCTCGTCGGGGCTGACAGATCATATTTGCCAATTACGCGCTATGGCATCGTCCAGTCAGACGGTGTCACAGCGATCTCGAATTATTTAAAAGACGCGACCCGCGAGATTTTTCATTTCGACGATATCAAGGTGATCCCGAATTTCGTTTGCCAGTACGATTACAAACGTCTCGAGGTGGAAAGTTTGCGCGAATCGCTCGCGCCGCAAAACGAGCCGTTGCTGGTACACGTCTCGAATTTCCGTCCGGTCAAGAGACCGGTCGACTGCGTCGAGATACTTGCGCGAGTTTTGAAGAAAGGCGTGAAGACGCGTTTGATCATGGTTGGTGACGGCAGTGAGCGCCAGAATGCAGAGCATCGCGCGCGCTGTCTCGGGATATACGATCAGTGCTCGTTCGTGGGCAAACAGCCGCGTATTGTCGATTATCTTTCAGCGTCTGATGTGTTGCTGCTGCCGTCTGATCAGGAATCGTTTGGACTGGCGGCGTTGGAGGCGATGGCGTGCGAGGTTCCCGTGATCGCGTCACGTGTCGGCGGACTTCCGGAAGTCGTGACCGATGGTGAGACAGGATGTTTGAGTCCGGTGGGCGATGTCGACAAAATGGCAGACGATGCGGCACGTTTACTTTCAGACGAGGAGCTGCGTCGCGACATGGGTCGTCGCGCGCGCGAATCCGCGATTAGCCGCTATCGCACTGACGTCGTGATCCCGCAATACATAGATTTTTACGAGCACGTAATCGCAAAACAATCCGCCTAATCTGTGGCTATGCATTCCCTCATAGTCGGTACCGCCGGTCATATCGATCACGGCAAGAGCGCTCTTGTGCGCGCCTTGACCGGCGTCGATCCCGATCGACTTCCGGAAGAAAAGCGTCGCGGCATCACCATCGATCTCGGTTTTGCCGATCTCGAGTTGGATGATCTGCGCATCGGGTTCGTGGACGTTCCCGGTCACGAGCGCTTCGTCAAAAACATGCTGGCCGGAGCGCACGGTATCGATCTGCTTGCACTCGTGATCGCGGCTGACGAAGGCGTGATGCCGCAGACACGCGAGCATTTCGACATCTGCCGCTTGCTCGGCGT
This sequence comes from Pyrinomonadaceae bacterium, assembly GCA_035463335.1. Taxonomy (GTDB): domain Bacteria; phylum Acidobacteriota; class Blastocatellia; order Pyrinomonadales; family Pyrinomonadaceae; genus PSRF01. Next base: position 7,861 of record DATHTI010000404.1, read on the forward strand.
CAGCAAAGGTCTTGTAGTGATCACCAAAACAGATCTGGTTGACGAGGAGATGCTGGCCCTCGTTGAAGACGACGCGCGCGAGTTGATCGGCGGATCGTTTCTCGAAGACGCGCCACTCGTTTCAGTGAGCTCGCGCACGGGCGCGGGGATGGACCAGTTGAAGTCGCAGCTGGTTGAGATGGGAAGGCGCGTGCCACCGCGATCGAAGGATTTCACGACGCGCCTGCCGATCGATCGCGCGTTTTCGATGAAAGGATTTGGCGCAGTCGTCACCGGAACACTCATTTCAGGATCGATCAGGGAAGGCGATGAGCTCGAGCTGTTGCCTTTACAAGTCAACGTGCGAGTGCGTGGCTTGCAGGTGCATAACAAGCCGGTTCACGAAGCACACGCGGGGCAGCGCACGGCAGTGAATCTCGCTGGTATTGATACGGCGCAGATCGAGCGCGGGATGGTGCTCGCCCCGCCGGGGCGTTTGCGGCCCACGCAGATTGTAGATGCGTGGATCGATGTGTTGCCTCACGCTTCGCGCGCGGTGCGTTCGCGTTCGCGAGTGCGGTTTCATATCGGCGCGACGGAAGTGCTGGGGCGTGTGCGTGTGTTGGAAGGTTCCCCGCTAGAAGCTGCGAGCGGTGGCCTGGTGCAGTTGCGACTCGAAGCGCCGGCCATTGCGATGCATGGCGATCGTTTTATCCTGCGCAGCTACTCGCCTGCCGAAACGATTGCGGGTGGGATCATTGTCGATCCGTTTGCG
>DATHTI010000405.1:0-14096 GCA_035463335.1 Pyrinomonadaceae bacterium
GCCGCGCGCATCTTGTTACGAACAAGAGCGCGAAACGCGACGCGAATGATCATTAATAAGTTCATTGTTCCGATCCGTCTTTATCCGAAACCCAATCCGTTCAATCCGTGGTTACTCGTCCTCGTCATCATCATCGTCGATGATGGGAAGATTCTTCAGCTCTTCCGCTGCGTTACGTTTATGCTCGACGGGGCGGTCCGACTTGATCTTGCCGTCCTTGAAAACGACGATGCGGTCAGCATACTCCGCGATGTCAGGCTCGTGCGTGACCAGCACCAGCGTTATTCCTCGCTCACGATTCAAACGCTGGAAGATCTCCATCACTTCAACCGACGTGCGCGAGTCGAGATTACCGGTCGGCTCGTCCGCGAGAATCAGCGCCGGGTTGTTGACGAGCGAACGCGCCACAGCTACACGCTGCTGCTGTCCGCCCGACAACTGGTTCGGATGGTTCTGCTCGCGTCCTGCCAGTCCGACTGCCGCGAGGGCTTCCATTGCGCGCTGGTGTCGCGTTGCGGCATCAACGCCGAGATAAAGCATCGGCAGCTCAACGTTCTCGAGCGCCGAAGTTCGCGACAGCAGGTTAAATCCCTGAAATACGAAACCGATCTTCTGACAGCGAATATCGGCGCGCTGGTCTTTCGACATCTGCGAAACGTCTTCGCCGCCGAGGATGTACGTGCCGCGCGTCGGGCGATCGAGACAGCCGATGATGTTCATCATCGTCGACTTTCCTGAACCCGAAGCACCCATGATCGCCACAAACTCGCCTTCGCGAATCGTCAGTGAAACTCCACGAAGCGCGTGAACTTCAACGTCACCCATCGTGTAGGTTTTGTGAATGTGATCGAGCTCGATCACCGGACGCGCTTCGGGGGCTTGCGTCGCCAGCCCGACGCCGGGTTGGAATGCTTGTGGCTCAACTGCAAACGTGGTAGCCATTGTTTCTCCTGAATCTTCGTTTCTCCTGAACCTTCTCTGCCTGGGGTGGCCACGGAGGGCCACCCCGACAGTCATCCAAGCTCGATTACCGCCGGCCGCCGCCACCGCCCCCCGTTCGCGGCGCGTTACCAAATCCCGGCGGCCTTGACTGCGTGTTCGCATTCGCGCTACCGCCAGAGATCTGCTGGCCCGTAATCACCATGTCGCCTTCCCTCAGATCACCATCGACAACTTCAGTCGCCGATCCGTCGCTCAGGCCCACAGTGATTCTGCGGCGCTCGGGCTGGCCGTTCTGGCCCATCACCCAGACAACTCGGATCTGACCCGGCAGTACTGGGGCTGACGCTGGTGCAAAGCGGTTCTCACCACTATTGTCGCCGGAGGCGTTGTCACCTTGCTGTTGCCGGCGACCTTGCCGTTGACCCTGACCTTGGCCTGCACCAGCGCCAGTGCGCTGTCTGTTAGCATCCTGTGGCGTAAACCGTAGCGCCGAGTTTGGAACCTTCAACACATTGTTCCGCTCGTCGATCGTGATCGTCAGGTTCGCCGTCATGCCTGGTTTCAACTTCTGATCCGGATTCTCGACATCGATCACGACGTTGTAAGTCACTACGTTCTGCACGTTCACCGGATTCAGACGCATCTGTTCGATCTTGCCGTCAAACTCCTTGCCCGGAAACGCATCGACTGAAAACCTCACCGACTTCGCCTGCTCGACTAGACCAATGTCAGCCTGGTCGATATTTGCAATCACCTGCATCTGTGTCAGGTCGTTTGCGATCGTGAAGAGCGTCGGCGCCGAAAGGCTCGCAGCCACTGTCTGGCCCACGTTCACGTCACGCGAAACAACAACACCGTCGATTGGCGAAGTGATCGTCGTGTGACTCAGGTTTACTTCAGCCATGCTGAGCGAGGCCTGTGCCTGCTGCACCTGAGCCTGTGCCTGTGCTACTTGCGCCTGGGCCTGTTGCACCTGCGCCTTCGACGACTCAACTCCAGCCTGCGACTGCGCAATGCCGGCACTCGCTGCTGACTGCTCTGACAACTTCGCCTGGTTCAACTGCGCCACGGCCTGGTTGTAACGTGCTTCAGCAGACCTATAAGCCGTCACCGCGACATCGTAATCACGCTGCGCGATCACGCCCGCTTTCAGTAACGACTCCTGTTGTTTCAGAACACTCATTGCGTCGTCCTGCTGTGCTTTCAAAACAGCAACGTTTGCCTCTGCACCTGAAACGCCAGCCTGATTGTTCTGCACTGTCGACTTTGCGGCGAGGTTTTTCGCCTGTGCATCAGTCACGCCCGCCCGAGCATTAACGACGGCGGCTTGAGCATTCGCCAGACTCGCGCGCGCGTTTTGTAAATTTGCACGCGCCTGATCCACCTGTGCTTTGGCCGTCGATGGATCGAGCTGCGCGACGACCTGGCCTTTCTTTACGGTCGAGTTGAAATCAGCGTAAAGCGCCGAGATCGTGCCCGAGGCCTGGCTGCCGACTTGCACGGTCGTTACAGCCTGGAGTGCGCCGGTCGCAGTCACGGTGTTGCGCAGGTTTCCGCGCTCGACGCGAGCGGTCATGTATTGCGGCGTGCTGTTGTTGTCGCCAAAGAAGTAAAAGCCTGTGAAGACGACTGCGGCCATGAAGCCGCCGCCCAGCAGCAGTTTCTTTTTACCCAGTAGCAACTTTGCCCAAATTTGTTTAAGCCAGGCAGCCCAAGTGTTCCCACCTGTACTGATTCCACCCACCAAAGGTTGTTTAATTGTTTGAGTCGACATGCGATTCCTCGTGTTTAATAGCGTTTCCAATGTTAAAGGCAGCTTCCGTACCCATGTGTGCTAGACACGGGTGGGGCTTTTTTGGTTACAGCCAAATCCGAAACAAATTGTGTAATCCGTGGTGGTTGTAACCGTCTGCGGGGCGAGGGTGTCTATGAGTTCAGGAAACTCCCCTGGGATTAACAACACTTAGGAGTCAGAGAAACAGAGATGAACAAAGGACGTTTTAAGACATTGGCAATAGCTACTCTCTCGGCAATTGCTTTGGCAGCCTCGATTGCTGTCGCTCAAACGGTCAACACCGATCAGGGCACGCAGCAGGGCACGCGCACGGAACGACGTGGCGGCCGAGGTGGACACAAAGGACACGGCTGGGGAGGAATGCGCGCAGGTGGATTCTTCAGACAGCTAAATTTAACTGAGGACCAGAAAGCCAAGATCAAACAGATCCGCGAAACTTTTGCCCAATCAAACAAACCCCTGCGCGATCAGCTTCGTGCCAAGCGTCAGGAGTTGCGTCAGGCAAGCGAAGGCGGTACGTTCAACGAAGCACTGGCTACTCAGAAATTGACGGAAATGGCGAGTCTCGAAGCGAAGCTCATGGGCGAACGGCACAAGCTTCATCAGGAGATGCTTTCCGTCTTGACTGCTGAGCAAAAAGCCCAGTTGGAACAGTCGCGAGCGCAGTTCAAAACCCGACGTGGCAAAATGCGCGACAACGACAATCAGTAAGCGTTTCCCCCACGGAGTTGGCGGATTCGAAGTTGTGTTGAAGAATCCGCCATCCGTTAAACCCCGATGAGGATCGCAACTGGCGAGTGGGCTCGAACAGGCCTTGGACTTGGACCTGGCGCGGCAGGCGCAGGATGGCGACGAGTCTGCCTTTGCGGAGATAGTAAGACGTTACAGCCCGCGCGTGTTTAGTGTGGCGAGCCGGTTCTTTCGACAACGAATGCTGGTTGAAGAAGCGGCGCAGGAAGTTTTTTTGAAAGCGTACACTCAGCTTGGAAGCTTTGAAGGTCGCGGCTCTTTCGAGGGCTGGTTGACACGAATCGCAACCAACACGTGTCTAAATATGGTGAGGAGTGCGAAACGGCGACCGGAGTCTACCGTTTCTGATCTCACTGAAGACGAGCAGAGCTGGTTGGAACGGCAATCGGCCGGTGACGGTGGCGAGCCGGCGTCGGTCGAGAACAGTTTAGTGGCGACGGATCTCGCCGATCGTTTGTTGTCGGTTTTGTCGCCGGAGGATCAGCAGGCGTTGTTGATGATCGATGGTGAGCAAGCGTCGGTCAAGGAAGTGGCTGAAGTGACTGGCTGGTCTGAGTCGAAAGTTAAAGTGAGGGCGTTTCGGGCGCGACGTAAAGTTCGTGAAGCGATGGAGAAGTTATTGAGTTATAAAAATAGCCGAGTGAGTGGGTGATCAAAAAATGCCACGTAATCAAATGCCAGGTGATCAAATGAATAACAAGCACATCACTGAGATTCTGGATCGGGCTTCGATCGCGATGCTCTCGGAGAGCGAGCTCAACGAGATTCGCGTGCATGCGCTGGAGTGCATGTCGTGTCGCGATGCTTATGAAGCTGCTCGGCTTTCGGCAGTGGTTATGAAGACGCGTGCTGAGGCGACGATTGAGCCTTCGCCGTTCTTTCAAACACGTGTGATGGCTGCGTTGAGAGAGCAGCAGGCGGTGGAAAGCGTGCCAGCAATGTTGCGGCTATGGAGATCGGCGAAGGCGCTTGTATCGACTATGGCCGTGACTACCGCCGCACTCGCCGTGGTCAGTTTCATGCAGCCGTCGCAAACGACCCCGGTGGTGGATCAAACAGCTTCGGTTTATTCCGCGTATTCAGTAATCATGGATCAGGACGATGACGATCCGATGAACTACGAGCAAGTGCTCAGCACGATCTACCAGGATGACGAGGATGCGAGGTAATCATGAATAACGTTACTAAGAATCGATGGCAGGTACGCGTTGCGGCCACGATCATCTTCGTGCTCGGATTCACGGCCGGCATCCTTGCTTTGAACGTGTATCGCGGCTGGGTACCTCGTGGTGGTGGCGGTAATCGCATGGACGAGTTGTCCGAGCGACTGCAACTGACGGCGGATCAGAAAACGAGGGTGCAGGAGATTTTCAACGACACGCGCGAGCAATTGCGTGCCGTCAGACGCGAGACGGAGCCGCGTATGGAAGAGATCCGGCGGCAGGCTGATGGTCGATTGCAGACGGTGTTGACGCCCGAGCAGTGGGAGCAATTCCAACGTCTTCGCCAGGAGCGTGGCCGGCGAGGAGGACGTGGCCGCAGATAACGGATCAGGGACGGATTAGCGCTTTTATTACACGGCCGTCCGATACATCCGCGAGCGCTTCATTCGCACGCTCCAATCCGTATGAAATCAGTTTCATCCGTGTCCACGGTTCTGGTTTTTTCGCCACGATCTGTCCGGCGCGATAAAAGTGTGAAAACTCCGATCCCCAACACCCACGCACATCCAGGTGTTTCTTGTTTAGATCGAGATGCGGATTGAACGACGTCGATCCGTGGTCCGTATATTGCCCGACAACAACCACAGTTCCCGCATCGCGCGTAAACCTCATCGCCTGAACCACAGCTTCCGGTGCGCCCGTCGCTTCGATCGTCACATCCGCGCCGCGTCCGGCAGTATTTTCCAGCACCCAGCTTAGTCGTTGCGTCTCATCGTTTATTTCGATGTTCAGCGCGGCGTCAGCTCCTGCTTCCATCGCGGCATCGAGTCTCGCTTGCGGCGCACCTATACTGAGCACTCGCAACGCGCCGCGCATCAACGCCAGCACGACTGCGTTGATACCAACCGGACCGGAGCCGAGTACGAGCACAGTGTCGCCGATCTTTATATCGCCACGCTCGACCGCGTGCAGCGACGTCGGCAACGCACAACCGCCAGCCATAAACGTCTCCGGTTCCGCGTCGAGCCGGATGCAACGCGTGCCCGGTTTGATGTAGATGTGCGTGGCCCAGCCGCCGCAGAGACCGTCATCAAGACCGTAAGTGATGCCATAGACTTTACGTTGTGGACAGCGTGTGCCGGCTTTGGCGACGAGGCAATACCAGCACGCATTGCAGGTGCGATGGACGTCGAGAAACGTGATGCGATCACCTTCGTTGAATCGTCTGCCCTCGACGTCCAGCAGCTCACCGCGAATCTTCTGCAATCGACCAGCCGAGACGTGTCCCGGAACTAAAGGATATGGGACACCGGCAAGTCGTCCTTGTTGCAGGTAAACATCCGTCCCGCAAACTTCCGATACTTCGACCTCTAGCAGTGCGGAATTTGGCTCGAGCTCGGGGTCGACGACTTCACGAACTTCGACTGGTTTATTTGGCTCAGGGATGACAGCGACGAGTGGCATGGCGGAAGAATATACTGTATAACGACTTCCCGCTGATCTTTAAAGAAAGGTTGTTCCCTCTCGTGCCCCAAAGTCGACATAGAAAAATAGAAAGAGCCAGAAAGAGACCCAGAGTCGCATCTTCGAATCCGAGCGCCAGCAACAGGCCGGCCACGAGTAAAAAGAATACGCAGTTGCTTGTGATCGTAATCGTGGCAGTAGCAATAGCTGCCATTGCGGCGACGTACTTCATTTTAAGTCGCCGTAGCACTCCGGCCAGCAACCCGATCACCACTGCTTCCGGATTGAAATACGAGGACATGAAAGTCGGGGATGGCCCGAGTCCGACGATGGGACAAACCGTACAAGCCCACTACATCGGCCGCCTTGACAACGAAAACGGCTTCGAGTTCAACAACTCACACAACATGGGCGCGGGTAAGCCGGCTGAGTTCAGGCTCGGCCCAGGACTTATTCAGGGTTGGAACGAAGCTTTGCAGACGATGAAAGTCGGCGGCAAACGCAGGCTTTGGATTCCGAGCAAACTCGCCTATGGTGAAGCGGGCAAGCCACCAATCCCGCCCAACGCCAATCTGTACTTTGAGATAGAACTGCTGGGCGTTAAGTAACTTTTTGTTGTGATGGGGTTGTGATTTCGCGCCCGTCCTACCTGCCGCTTCCGGTTGTAGTAGATTGTTAGACAGGATGACAGGATTTACAGGATAAACAAGATATCCTGTGAATCCTGTCCATCCTTAAATCCTGTCAAATACTCTCCTCAAAAAAGGAGGAATGCATGAGTAAGTTAATCGTTTTGACTTTCCTGGTCCTAGTGCTCGCGACGGGAGCGTTTGCACAGGGCAAAGGCCGTGGCGGTGGTGGCGGCGGCGGACGCGGCAGCGGTGGTGGTCCACCAACCGGCACCGGAGCTGATCGCGGTTTGGGCAATGCGTCAAGTCGTTCAGGTGGCCGGTCCGACGATGGCTTGAGCAATGCAGGATCGAAATCAAAGGGCCGCTCCGATGATGGTCTCGATCGTGCACGGCGAGCGAGCTCAAACATGCGCAAAGCCGACGACGATCTAAACGATCATCCCGGTCTGCCCAGAGCGTTGCACACGAATGCGAACGACCTGCGCGCGGGTTACCAGTCGGCCCTCGCCACAAATCCCGACCTGACGTTTGGCAACTACGTTTCCGCTACGCGGTTGGGCCAGAACCTGAATCGCCGTTTTCCGAACGTCACTCGTGATGCGATTCTCAGCGGTCTCGCGTCAGGAAGAAGTCTTGGTCAGACGTTGCAGGATCTCGGTTTGAACAGCGACGAATCGAAGGCCGCGCGCAAGCAAGCCGATGCGGAAATCAAGGCAGCGCGCAAGAACAAATAAGCCACAGCTCGATGGATGACACGGATCTTGATCTGTGTCATCCTCCTACCATGAGCGAAGATAGTCTGACAATCACCGATAATCGCACGGGGAAGCAGTATCAGTTACCAATTCAGGACGGCACGATAAAGGCCATGGATCTGCGTCAGATCAAAGTGTCTGACGACGATTTTGGCCTGATGACATACGATCCCGCATTCATGAACACGGCGTCGTGCAAGAGCCGTATCACTTTTATCGATGGCGACAAGGGAATCCTTGAGTATCGTGGTTATCCGATCGAGCAGCTCGCGGAAAAGAGCACGTATCTGGAAGTTGCTTACCTGTTGTTGAATAGCGAGCTCCCGACGGCGTCGCAGCTCGAGGGATGGACCAAAAACATCACCTACCACACGTTCATCAACGAGAACATCAAGAAGGTCATCGACGGGTTTCATTACAATGCGCATCCGATGGGCATGTTTGAAGCAACCCTCGGCGCGCTCTCGACTTTTTATCCTGACGCGAAAGATATCTTCAACGTCGAGCTTCGTTGTAAACAGATCTATCGTTTGATCGCGAAAGTGCCGACGATTGCGGCGTTTGCTTTCCGACATCGCATCGGCATGCAGTATTCGTATCCGGACAACGATCTGAGTTACGAAGGCAACTTCCTCAACATGATGTTCAAGACGACGGAGCTGAAGTACAAGCCGAATCCGGTGCTCGAAAAGGCGCTGACGGTGCTTTACATTCTCCACGCCGATCATGAACAGAATTGCAGCACGAATGCGATGCGCAGTATCGGCAGCGCGCACACGGATCCGTTTTCGTCACTCGCGGGTGCGGCGGCGGCACTTTATGGACCATTGCATGGCGGCGCGAACGAGATGGTGCTGCGGATGCTGAAGGAGATTGGCTCAGTTGCGAACGTGCCGGACTACATCAAGCGCGTGAAGGCGGGTGAGTTTCGTCTGATGGGCTTCGGTCATCGTGTTTACAAGAATTATGATCCGCGCGCGCGGATCATCAAGCAGGTCGCTGACGAAGTGTTTGAAGTGACTGGAAAGGATCCGCTGCTGGACATCGCGCTCGAGCTCGAGCGAATCGCGCTTGAAGACGATTACTTTGTGAAGCGCCGGCTGTATCCAAACGTCGACTTCTACTCGGGCATCATCTACCAGGCGATGCGATTTCCGGTCGATATGTTTCCGGTGATGTTCGCGATTCCGAGAACGTCAGGCTGGCTGGCGCAATGGGTCGAGATGCTCGAGGATACCGATCAAAAAATCGCGCGCCCGCGGCAGATCTACCTCGGTCATCGTACGCGGGACTACGTTGCCATTAACGAGCGATAGCCATCCACAGATTACACAGATATTTCTGTGAAATCTGTGGATGGGTTTTATTCAAGCATCTTGGCGGCGATTTCTTTGAAGAGCTTGGCGCAGACGGTGCCCGTGACGTGAAGTGGATCCATGCGCGGGTTGAATTCGACGATATCCGCCCCGACGACTTGCCCTTTCAATCGCTGAATCAGATCGATCGCCTGTCGCGTCGATAACCCGCCGGGCTCGCGATGCGACACGCCGGGCGCAAACGCCGGGTCGAGCGCGTCAATATCGAAGGAGATGTAAACCGGCGAATCAAACTCGAGCTGCATGTTGCCGATCAGGTTGCGCATCTCGATCGACTCAACCCCAAACTTTCTCACCTGCTCTCGCTGATCCGCAGTGAACGTTCTGATCCCAACCTGCACCAATCGCTTCGCAAGCTTTTCTTCCATGATGCGTGCAAACGGAGACGCGTGCGAGTGGCGATTGCCCTGGTAACTGTCGTAGATGTCCGGATGCGCGTCGAAATGAAGGATGCTCAGATCTTTGTACTTGCGCGCGAACGCCCTCACGATCGGGTACGTGATTGAATGATCACCGCCGAGCGAGATCGGCATCAATCCATCGGCGATCAACGTGGAGACCGAGTTCTCGATCAACGTTGACATCTCACTGCCCGAGACGGGCTCGATATCACCCGCATCGAAGAAGATCGAATCGCCGGAAAGATCTGTGCCATTCTCACTGGTCAGGTTCCACGCATCGGAGCGCAAGGCGGCGCGAATCTGCGGCGGCGCATCAGCCGCACCCTTTGTAAACGACGAGTTTTCGTCGTAGCGAATTCCGAGAATGGCGAGTTTTGGGCGTTGTTCTACCTGGTTGGCTGGGCTTGAAGTCATGTCGCGGATTATACCGAAGGTTTATGTATAGGAGCGAAGAGCAGCCAGCACACGAAGTAAATAACGAGCAGGATCGGTCCCCCATATTCCATCCGTGTGTGCACCCACCCGCTACCGCAGGTCGTACTGACTGTCTCCAACAGAAGTATCGACTTTGAGGCGAGCTTTTGATAGTACTGAATCCAAGTCAAAAAATTATTTTGAATAAATCTCTGACACGCCGGATACCTATAGTGAGAGCGATGATGGATGACGCCGAAGCCATTAAAAGATGTCAGCGAGGTGACCGGGAAGCTTTTCGGCATCTGGTCGAGCGTTATCAAAAACGTGCGGTCGCTCATGCGGTGGCGATTCTATTCAATCGTGATGATGCTGAGGACGCGGTTCAGGAGGCTTTTATTGACGCTTTCAAAGCAGTCGGCAGTTTCGATACATCACGGACGTTTTACCAGTGGTTCTACGTTTTGCTTCGGAACCGCTGTTACAAGCTGACGGCAAGACGTCGCCCGACGGAGAGTCTCGACGAGGCCCTGCTCCTGGCCCCGCAACAAGGAATTACTGACGACACGAGACTGGCGCTTGAAAAGGCCCTGCACTCGCTGACACCTGAAGAACGCGAAATAGTCTCTTTGAAATATTTCAGCGGGCTCTCGTATGACGAACTAGCCGTGCATCTGCAAATTCCGCGTGGAACAGTGATGAGCCGGCTTTTTTACGCCCGGCAGCGGTTACACGGCAAACTTGCCGGAACGCTCATTAGAGAACAAGAGGTTTGAATGCATGAAGGAACTACGTTGTGAAAACGTGCTGATGGCACAAATGGCGGCGGCCGATGGGGAAGAGCCGGAGTTTTCGAAACAACAGTTATCGGCTCACATCGCAGCCTGCGCTAACTGTCAACACGAACTGAAGCAATCGCAAGCGCTCGATCGCGTGCTCACTGGTCACACTCTTTCCGAGCCGCGCGTCGACCTTTGGCCGGCGGTCGAAAACAGAATTGCCAGATCCGCCAGCTCCGTCATTGGTTGGCAACCCTTTGCTCTGATTGGTGTGCTTCTCGTCGTTTACAAATTGCTGGAAATGCTTCCGGCCCGCGATCCGGGGCTCGCTTTCAAGCTCGTGCCACTAGTTATCGTTGCTTTGCTATTTGTTCTCATTAAAGAGAACCCGTTCAGGATAAACACCGAACTGGTGTTGGAGAATAAATCATGAGCGCTCAAACAAAAGAATCCCTGATACTTGGTCAGAAGTATGCTTTTGCCACGGTCTCGCTAATACTCGGTATCTTCAGTTTTGTTAATTTACTGGGTCTCGAGAAACCTATTCTGGCAATCATCTTTGGTTGGCTGGCACTTCGCACAAAACCCGAACCGCCACTTACCGAACATCGCGTGTGGGCCAAAGCCGGTGTGGTGCTTGGCACAATCATTCTGATCGTCGTACCGACACTAATAATTCTTAACTTTCACCGGCTACAGGAAATCATCGAGATTCTTTCGAAGCTGGATGGCGGGCGATAAAAGGAGAAACAGATGAGAGTCATGCTTTCTGCATTTCTACACTTCGTATTGATCATCACCTCAGCCCTTGCGGTTGCCGCTCAAAGCTCCACGCGCAACATTGAGGGAAACTGGCTGGGAACATTGGACCTCGGCGCCGCTAAGTTAAGGCTTGCTTTGAAGATTGAAAAGTCGGCAAACGGGTACGCCGCCAAGTTCGACAGTTTGGACCAGGGCGCTACGGATCTACCCATAGACTCGATTGTTCTGGATGGCAACAAGCTGAGTTTTTCCGCCGCAAAATTTGGCGTCAACTATGAGGGAACACTAAACGAAGCAGGCGATGAGATCACGGGCACCTTCAAACAGGGCCCGACTGTGGCTCCATTGGTTTTCAAACGAATCGCCGCGGTGCCGAAGTCGAATCGCCCTCAGGATCCAAAAAAGCCTTACCCGTATGACGAGGAAGAAGTCAGCTATAGAAATGAAAAAGACAACATAAAAATTGCGGGCACACTAACGATACCGCGTGGTGGCGGGAAGTCTCCCGCAGTGCTGTTGATCACTGGCAGCGGATCACAGGATCGCAACGAAACGATCGCGGGCCATCGCCCTTTCCTCGTTCTGGCCGACCATCTGACCAGAAACGGCGTCGCCGTGCTGCGAGTTGATGATCGTGGCGTCGGCGGAACGGACCTCGGGTCGCTTTCGGTAACAAGCGAGAACTTCGCCGAGGACGTTCTGGCTGGAGTGAATTTTCTAAAACAGCGCAAAGAGATCGATCCCAAAATGATTGGCCTTATCGGACACAGTGAAGGAGGAATGATCGCGCCGATGGTGGCGGCCCGCAGCAAGGATGTGTCTTTTATCGTGCTCCTTGCTGGTCTTGGCCAACGAGGCGAAGACGTTATTTACACCCAAACTGAGCTGATCCATAAGGCGCAGGGAACTCATGTCGATACCATCAGACACTACAATGTGCTGGCAAAGAGAATCATCGCGATCGTCAAGAGTGAGACTGATGAAAAGCGGATTGAACAAAGAATCGATGAAGACATTGCTGCTTACGGTGGAACATTAGGTGATCTCCAGCAACGGTTATTCGAGCCGGCAGCGGCAGCCATGAAAGCGCTCATGCCAATGTACAAGACATCATGGTTTCGCTACTTCGTGACGTTCGATCCGCAGCCTGTATTGAAGAATGTGAAAGTTCCGGTGCTTGCGTTGAATGGCGAACTCGACTTACAAGTCGCGGCGAAGGAAAACCTCGACCTGATTGGAGCCGGTCTCAAGGCGGGCGGAAACGAGGACGTTACAACAAAGATCTTTCCCAAACTTAACCATCTCTTCCAGACAAGCCAGACTGGTCTACTTTCCGAATACGGACAGATTGAAGAAACTATGTCTCCGGAGGTCTTGAAAACAGTGTCTGATTGGATCTTGAGCAGGACGGTCCAGAAAAATCGATAACTCGTAAGACGTGGTGCACCCAGCAGGGCTCGAACCTGCGACCTTCTGATCCGAAGTCAGACGCTCTATCCAACTGAGCTACGGGTGCACGCGACAGATGGTAACGCGGATTACGCGGAGAAACAATCCGATTGGTAATCCGCGTTAATCCGCGTCCTGGCTTTACTTGCCTTGGAAGTTTGTACGGACGAATTTAACCATGTCGCCGATCTCCTGCTGCGACATCTTGTCTTTGAACGGCGGCATCGCTTCATGGCCGTTAGTGATCATCTCCGCGATCTGATCGTCGGTGTGCTTGATTGCGTGATCTGATTTTAACGATGGAACTTTGATCTGCTTGTTGTCGACTTTCACGAGTCCGCCTTCACCGTTTGGACCGTGGCAGCCTTCGCAGTGCTTGCCGAAGTTGGCCCGCGCGGTTGCCATTGGATCGGGTGTCGCGGTCGCAGCCGGAGCCGCGGGCGAAGCAGCCGTGCGCGAGGTGTTGGTGTTGGCTGGCGGAGCCGTTTCGGTGCAAGCAACAGCGACCAGTGCGATAGCGACACACGTTAGAGCAAGCGAAATTAGTTTCATCAGACAGTCTCTCCGAGTTGAGTTGTTCTTACAGGGGGCAAAGAGTATAGCGGTCACCTCTTCAACTGCACAATCCACTCGGCAATCTCTCTCATCTGCTCTTCTGTGAGCTTATCTGAAAACGATCGCATCGGCGGTTGCAGGCCGTAAGCCGTTGGGTCTTTCAGCAATCCCACGATGTCGTCAACGCTGCGACGCGGCTTGGCGGAAACATCAAGCAGCGGCGGGAAGCGCAGCGGTCCCTGTTGCGCGCCTTCGCCGTGTGGGCCATGACAGTTCGCGCAGAATTTCGTGTACATATCAGGCGCACCGCCGGTCGCAGCAGCGTCTGAAGTGGACGTTGCTGCGAGTGTGATGGTTGCGGGTTTGAAGGGCTCACGGCGCCACGCTTCTTCTGCTGCTGTTTGTCGCGCGAATTGTTGCGCCGCTTTCGGATCACGGCGATCGCTGAGATACGAAGCCGTGGTCATGATGAAAATGAGAACGACGCCGGCACCGAGCAACGAGCCCGCAATCAATCTCTGTCGCTTGAGCCACGGCAATACAACCAGAACTGCCAGAACAATTCCCGGCAGGACCACGCCCACAATCGATCCGAGCCCGCCCGGAATGTATTTCAACGATTGGTAGAGCCACAAAAACTGCGCACCCGGTCGCGGCAGATAGTCTGCACCAGCTTCAGTAACTGCTGGACCAAGCGGTGCCGGATTCTTCAACGCCCAAAGCGCGAGCGCAAGAAACACGCGACTGCTGATGATCGCATCGCGTGGTCCAAACAGCGCCGCGATTTGTGAACGGAACAATCGCCACACTACAACCGCGCTCATCAACGCTGGAATCACAAGCACGTGAAGCGCGAAAA
>DATHTI010000406.1:0-2442 GCA_035463335.1 Pyrinomonadaceae bacterium
GCGGAGATGATGTCGCGTTTTAACTTCACGATCTTCTCGATGAACGTCGAGAGTCGTTGCAGGATCAGATCGAGAATACCGCCCGTCTCACCAGCCTCGACCATGTTCGAGTAAAGCTGATCGAAGACGCGTGGATGACGAGCCATTGCTGCTGCCAGAGTCGAGCCTTCTTCAACGTCCTGCCGCACCTGCAAAAGGATCTGCTGGAAATACTTGTTGTCCTGCTGCTGTGCGAGGATCTCGAGACACTGCACGAGCGGCAAACCCGCGTCGATCATCACTGAAAACTGGCGCGTAAAGACCGACAAGTCTTTCGACTTAACTTTCTTGCGGCCGCCAATCTTCGGAATGCCGATCTCGCGACCCTTCTCCTTCACGGAGGTGAGGGTCACCTGCTCGCGTCGCAAAGTCTGACGCAGTGCTTCACGATTGTCCGCGACGCGTTCGCCGACAACGATCTCGTTCAGTCGGTTGCGGCCTTTGAAAACATACGTAGGCATGGCTGTAAGCTCCAGAGTGGCTTATCTGACGTTTGGTCTGACACCAACCGGTCGGCCCTGTGCATATGGGCTTGCGTGTGGTTTCGATCCGTTGCCCGGGTTAACTCCAGAGCCGCGATCGATCAGCTCGCGCAGCTCGTCTATGTTCGATGAGCGTTGCATTGCGGTCTCCAGAGTGATCTGGCGCTTGTGATAGAGCGTGGCCAGTGCCTGGTTGAAGGTCTGCATGCCGTATTTGTCCTGGCCGGTCTGCATCATCGAATAGATCTGGTGGACCTTGTCTTCACGGATCAGATTTCGAATAGCGCCGTTTGGCACCATGATCTCGAGCGCCATCGCGCGTCCGCTTCCTTCAGCGCGCGGCAACAACGCCTGGCAGAGAATTCCTTCGAGCACGAGCGAGAGCTGTGCGCGAATCTGCGCCTGCTGATCGGAAGGAAAGACGTCGATGATACGGTTGATGGTCGACGAGGCTGAGTTGGTGTGCAGCGTGGCGAGCGTAAGGTGTCCTGTTTCTGCGATACGCAGTGCAGACTCGATCGTCTCGAGGTCGCGCATTTCGCCGACGAGGACCACGTCCGGGTCCTGGCGCAGGGCAGTGCGAAGCGCTGAAGCAAAACCGTGTGTGTCGGCGTTGACTTCGCGCTGGTTGATCAAACAGCCTTTGTGATTGTGGAGAAACTCGATCGGATCTTCGATCGTCAGGATGTGTTCGTGACGATCGCGATTGATCTTGTCGATCATCGCCGCGAGTGTCGTTGACTTACCGGATCCGGTTGGACCAGTAACGAGAATCAGACCGCGCGGTTTGTCGCAAAGCTGTTTGACGACAGCCGGCAGGCCCAGGTCTTCGAATGCTTTGATCTCGTAGGGAATCGCGCGAAAAACTGCGCCGACGGCGCCACGCTGGTTGAAGAGGTTCGCGCGAAAGCGTGACAGGCCTTTGACGCCGAATGAGAAGTCGAGCTCCAGGTTTTCTTCGAAGCGATGCTTTTGCGCGTCAGTCAACACGGAGTAAGCGAGCTGTTTGGTGTCGGCGGACGTGAGCACGCGATACGATTCGAGCGGGCGGAGATGCCCGTCGACTCTGACCTGCGGTGGCGAGCCGGTAGTGATGTGAAGGTCCGAACCGCCAAGCTCAGAAAGTTTCCTGAGCAGCTCGGAGAGTGAGATCTGGGGAACAGATTCGTTGAGTCGCATTGAAGCGTTTCTCCTCGTCGGGGTGTTGAACCACAGATTACACAGATCTATAAAACGATCTGTGTAATCTGTGGTTAAAAGTACTACTCGCTTTTGGTGCGTAATGATTTGATGAAGCGCTCGGCTTCACCGGTCATGCGGTCGGCAAACTCAACCGGTGCATCCGTAGTCAGCCCGTAAATGCGGCCGCCAGCTTCAGTGAAATAGAAGGTCCACGCTTTCTCCGGCGTGAGTGCATCCTTCGGCGTCCGCGCTGTTACCACGAAAACGCGACTGCCGTTGACTTCACGAATGAAATCATTGACCACCCAACCACCAGACGAAACCATCTTGTCAATCACCATCCGTCGCAGATCGGCAACCGCCACTCCACCGAGCATCTTCTTCTCTTCACGAGAAGTCAGAAACGCCGGGTTCGGCCGGCTCATCGCCACCACCGCGAGATTCATCGTTCCAGGCAATGGTGTCCCGGCCGCCGTTGCTGCTTTGAAGGCAGGATGACTTTGACTAACAACGCGCGGGCGTGTTTCGCCGTTTGAAAGTGACGAAGCATGCGCCGCATTCGAAACAGCCGCAACAGGCGCTGCGGTCATCTCAGGCGGCGGTAGGGTTGTTGTCGTAGCAGTGTTTGACGGCAGTGAAGGGAGCTGCGGAACCGAGAGTCCCTGTAGATCCGCAACCGAAAGGTTTTGCGGCAACGACAGCATTTTATTGCGATGGGCCAACTCCGCAGCCAATCTCT
>DATHTI010000407.1:0-3842 GCA_035463335.1 Pyrinomonadaceae bacterium
GCGCGTGGTGTTGATAGCTCCTTCGTGTGTGACCAGATGGCCCAGCTCGTGCGCGATGACGCCGGCGAGCTCGTCTTCGGTAAGGGCCGCGGCAACGAGTTTTCGCGAGACGAAGATGCGTCCGCCCGGAAGCACAAATGCGTTGGCGTCGGGCAGATCGACGAGGAAAAACTGAAATCGCAGGCGGTTTATGGGGAGATGTTTCGTGAGGCGCTGGCCGATGCTGGTCAGGTACTCGGTGACTTCGGGATGCTCGATTACCCTGTAGTTGCGCTGAATATATTCGGCAACGGCGTCGCCGAGGAAGATTTCCTGCTCGTCTGAAAAGATGTTTGGCTCGGTTGCGGTCGGGAGCGTCAGGGGCTGCGTGCATGGCGGCTGCTGGGCTGAAACGGAGTGAAGAATTGTCAGGACAAGCAGCAGGGCAGCCAGACGGGGGAAGTTTTCAAGTCTCATAGATTCTTGCGCTGTAGTTGAATTGCCCAAGGAAGTGTTGGGAGTTCTTGGACCGCTGTATATTACCTAACGCCGAAGGCGTTGGCCAATTTTAGCCCAGGGTTGGAGCACAGCGACAACCCTGGGGATTCAATCCAAATAATAAACCGAACCCTGAAAGGGTTCTTAGTTGGCGAACCCTTTCAGGGTTTAATCATATTTTATTTGTATACCCAGGGTTCTCGCTGCGCTCGAACCCTGGGCTCAAATTAGCGAACGCCTTCGGCGTTTTTGATCCAACTTGCGTCGACGGTCTAACTTGCTCAATTATCACGGAGTTTGCTAGAATCGGCGCTCGTTACTTGGGTAATTTTCTAACTTTTGATAGGAAGCTCCGGAAGACCTTCGCATGAATCGAACTACTACTCGATTCTTCACTTTTTGATTGCCGACCCGCACCAGGCGGGCGCGCGGCGAAGGCGCTCCTATCGAATCCGATCGACTGAAGTAACAAAATTAGGTGAATCGTAAATCGTAGGTATCGTCTTCGGCCCTGGGACTCAGGCCTTTGTTGTAGTCCCCGCACGCGCCTGGTCGTATCGGATCCAGGTCTTTTGGCGCGTAAGGGGTGATTCAAATGAGCGAGATCAATGTACAACTGAAAAACGGTGAGCCAGTGCCCGTGCCCGATTCGGCCACGGTGGCTGAGGCTCTCAAGAAACTGGACCGCGATCTGGCGAAACAGGCTTTAGCAGCGAAGATCGGCGATCGCGAGGTGGACCTGACGGCGCCACTCGATACTCTTCGTGGCAGCAACGGCGGATCAGTTCAAATCGAGCCAATCGTCCCGCAAACGCGTGACGGCCTTGAAGTACTGCGTCACTCGACGGCCCACCTCCTGGCCGCGGCAGTGCTTGATCTCTTTCCCGGAACCAAACTCGGCATCGGACCAGCGCTGCTCGACGATCCACGTTACGGTTTCTTCTACGACGTGATCACGCCGCAGCCGCTAACGGAAGCCGATCTGGCCGTCATCGAAAAACGGATGAAGCAGATCGCGAGCAAGAACCTTGGCTACCGGCGCGAGGAGATTCCGAAGCACGAAGCCCTGCGTGTGTTTGGCGAACGCGACGAGCCGTTGAAGTGTGAGCTGATCGACGAGAAAGCGGGCGACTTCGTGAGCGTCTACTATATCGACGGCTCACCGTTTATCGACTTCTGTCTTGGTCCACACGTGCCGAACACGAACAAGCTGAAGGCGTTCA
The DNA here is from genome assembly GCA_035463335.1 of Pyrinomonadaceae bacterium. Classification (GTDB taxonomy): domain Bacteria; phylum Acidobacteriota; class Blastocatellia; order Pyrinomonadales; family Pyrinomonadaceae; genus PSRF01. Next base: position 1,701 of record DATHTI010000407.1, read on the forward strand.
AACTGCTTTCGCTCGCCGGCGCTTACTGGAAAGGCGACGCGTCGCAACAGCAGATGCAGCGCATCTACGGCACGGCTTTCTTCACGCAAGACGAGCTCGACGCATGGCTCAAGCAACGTGAAGAGGCAGAGAAGCGAGATCATCGTCGACTGGGTCGCGAGCTCGACCTGTTTTCGATTCAGGAAGAATATGGCCAGGGCTTGATCTTCTGGCACCCAAAAGGCGGCGCGATCCGCAAGGAGATGGAAGACTACCTGCGCGAGCAACTGTTGCTGCGCGGTTACGGGCTCGTCTTCACGCCGCATATCGCCAAGCGCGAGCTCTGGTTCACGAGCGGGCATGAAATCAACTACGTCGACTCCATGTTCTCGCCGATGGAATTCGAGGACCAGGAGTTTCGCATTAAGCCGATGAACTGCCCGTTTCACATCGGGATCTATAAGTCGGCGCAGCATTCTTACAGGGATCTGCCGTTACGATATGCCGAGCTTGGAACGTGCTATCGCGCCGAGCTTTCCGGTGCGCTGCACGGGTTGATTCGCGTCCGTGGGTTTACGCAGGACGACGCACACATCTTCTGCACGCATGAAACCGTGCGCGCCGAAATCATCAGTTGCATCGACTTTGCCTTTGATGTTTATGAAGCATTTGGCTTCAAGGATTACAAAGTCGAGCTTTCCGTCAGAGGCGACGATCGCAGTCTCTACTTCGGTGTCGATGAGGACTGGGAAAGTGCCGAAGCTGCTTTGGCCGATGCTTTAAATAACCGTGGGGTTCCATACGAGCGTATTGAAGGCGAAGCCGCGTTTTACGGGCCGAAGATCGACATTCGGGTCAAGGACGCGATTGGTCGCGCCTGGCAGTTGACGACCGTCCAGTTTGACTTTAATTTGCCGGAACGTTTTCAGCTCGAATACATCGGCGAAGACAACAAGCCGCACCGCCCGATCATGATTCACCGCGCGTTGTTTGGATCGATGGAGCGGTTCTTCGGTGTGTTAATCGAACACTATGCGGGAGCGTTCCCGATGTGGCTGGCGCCGGTGCAGGTCGCAGTCTTGCCGATCACGGATCGAGTCAATGAATACGCGGCTGAACTGGCGCGTGAGCTGCGCGCAGCAGGCTTTCGTGTTGAAGCAAACCTGCGAAGCGAAAAAATTGGTGCGAAGATACGTGACGCGCAGTTACAGAAAGTGCCGTTCATGCTCGTGCTCGGCGATCGCGAGATGGAGCAGAGAACGGTGGCGGTTAGAGAACGTGCAAGGGGCGACATCGGTGTGATGTCGATGGAGGAATTCAAAGAGCTGGCGCGCCGGTTGGTTGAAACGCGCGCGTTAGTGAATAACTAGCTCACAGTCTACAGGTCCTATAGGACCTGGTGATTGAAGGCTCAATCTTAGGAGGTGCAGCGATAGCTACAGGCTTTCGAGGTCGCGGTCAGCGTCCTGATAACCGGCGCGTGCCGCCGGTTCGTATCAACGAGAGAATTCGCGTGCCTGAGGTGCGCGTGATTGGTGAGGAGGGAGAACAACTGGGCGTGATGGATGTGCGCGATGCCGTGCGCGCCGCCCGGGAAAAAGGGCTGGACCTCGTCGAGGTCGCTCCGAACGCCGATCCTCCGGTTTGCCGCATCATCGATTTCGGAAAGTACCAGTACGAAGCGAAGAAGAAGGCAAACGAGGCGAAGAAGAAGCAGGTGACGATCACGGTCAAGGAAGTGAAGTTCCGACCGGGAACGGACGATCACGACTACGAGTATCGCATGAAGCATGCGCGCGAGTGGCTCCAGGAGGGCGACAAAGTCAAAGCCACGATTTGGTTTCGCGGTCGCGAGATGACGCACCGTGAGTTGGGTGCGCGAATACTGGAGAAACTGGAGAAGGACCTCCTGGACGTAGGTGAAGTTGAAGCAAGGCCGAGGATGGAAGGGAACCAGATGTTCATCATCTTTGGACCGAAGCGACATAAGAGCGGTGGCGGTGGCGCAAAGCCAGAGGCGCCCGCACCTGCTCAATAGTTCATTAATAGAAGGGAATCAATTATGCCAAAACTTAAAACCCACAAAGGGGCAGCCCAACGTGTGCGGCTGACGGCCCCCGGGAAAATCAAGCGTGGCCATTCGCATGCGCGGCACATACTGAC
>DATHTI010000408.1:0-4687 GCA_035463335.1 Pyrinomonadaceae bacterium
CCTGAAGTGAGTTGCAGATCCTGTCGATAGAAAATGTTGTTGCTGAGGATCTGGTTGTAATCGTCTGCCGAAAGACTGACGTCGAAGTTGCCGCCCAAACGCGAAAGCATCCGGTCAGGTGTTGCTTTCAACACTCCGAGCACTTCCATCTCCATCGACTGCTTGTCGCCTTTGCGTTCAAACTTCACCGCCGACGGCGGAACTTCGATGGCCATCGGAACGGTGTACAGGCCTTCGCGCGTTCTGAATGGACTTAGCGAAACGTAAAGCGGCAAACCCGGATTCGCTTGCGCCGCGGCGAAACCCGCCAACAGTTTCTTGTCGGTTGGTGACAACAAAACAACCTCTTCCGGCGGGATCGCGTAGTAACCCGAACGCGAAATGAGCTGCGCGTCAGGCCGCTTCACCTCGATTTTCACTTTGCGAAACGTGCCATCGAAGTTTTCGTTCGTACTGCGATAGGCGAGTGTGTAGCGCGCTTGTATTTCCTGGTTGATTCGTTCGAGACCCTGTCCGATGTCGTTGTTGCCTTTCAGAAACTTGCCGCCGGTGTCGCCGGAGAGGCGATAGAGAATGTCGTATTCGCGACTCTGTCCTTCCTGTCTCACGTTGTCGAAAACAGTCTCGCCTCCAACCGCGCGAATACGCTGTTCCTGGTTTGTAATTGCCGACACACCCGCGAGTGGCGATGAAGGGACCAGCGATCCCGAAGTGGGAGCACCCGCGCGCAGGCCTGCGGAGTCGATGATGTAGATCGCGGTGTTCGCACGATTAGCGAAGTCGATCGTGCTTTGCACTTGCCAGTCAAGCACTTCCGGCGTGACGAAGCCCTGCGAAAAAAGGACCACAGTCTTCTTCCCCGGGATCGATCTGAGCCCTTCCGCGACGGCACCCAGTGCCGCGAGAACGGGACGAGCCTGCTGCAAACTGAGCGCGGTCCGAAGCCGGATGAACTGTGCCAGCACGGCCCGCGCAATCAATACGCGCGCGGCGGTCGAACCACCGCCGGGAGATTGGATTGGACCGGAGGTGTCGTTGTTTTTCAGAAACTCTCGAATGCTGGCTATGTTCTCGCCAACGTCTCTATGTTCGAAACTTTTTGCATCCGGACTACCGAGTTGCTCGATGGAGGCAATGAGCTTTGCCTTGTCTTGCGTGAACGGTTGCAGCATCTGCAAACCATTTGTGACGGAGAGTATCGCGACTGCGTCAGCATCAGTTACCTGCTCGCGAACGTATTTGATCGCACCCTCGCGAACCGGTTTCAGATTTGTGATGTCTGTGGTTTGCGAGTCAAGAACGAGGGCGATGTAGTTGCGTGTGGCAGTTGCGGTCGGGTTTGTGGTCGCTGGGGCTTCGGCTACGGCTGGATCGCCGGGTTTGCGAGTTTCGATTCGCACGATTGGCGCGTCGAAGAATTCTATTTTCTGCGCGCGGCCATCCTCGGTGATCGTGAAGTCTTCGGGCTTCAGATCCGAGATGTATTTGCCTTTTTTGTCTTTGACGATAACATCGATGTTGACGAGGTTTGATTTAACTTTGACGACGTCTTCCTGTTCCTGTGCCTGAGCGTGCGCAGCATGCGTGAGCAGCAGTAAAAAAGCCAGGCCACAGATCTGCACGGATAAAGGCGGATTTCGGAAATGCATCTTACTAGTCTCTTCCTACACCCAAAGCATCAGCAACTCTATTGATGTAATTGAACCACGATGCAATGAGGGTGATTTGCAGAATTCCCTTGTCATCAAAACCTACCGCACGCAATCGCTCGTGATCGGCGGGCGAGATGCGCGTCGCGTCGCGCGTGATCTGCACGACGTAATCCAACATGGCTTTCTCCTGCTCTGAGATCGGCGCCTTGCGATAGTCGTCTTCGAGAGCAGCTACCAGCTCCTTGTCCAGTGTTACACGACGCAGAAACTCTGCGTGAGACTCGATTCAATAATGACAACGGTTCGTGACCGATACCACCGTCGTGATCATCTCATGCTGGCGTCGATCGAGCGGCAACTCTGGCGACATCAACGATCCAAACGTCGCGAACGCGTGATAGAGCGCGTTGGGAATCAAACTGTGAGACGCAACAATACCTGCAGTTTCGCCGTCTGCCGTCGGATGTACAGGCGTCGCGTACTCGATCGGATACAGCTCACGCTGCGACTCGACCGCTTTTCGCACTTCCTCGCTCTCGTCAACAGCAACCGTTTTGATCCACGTCATTGCATTGTCCTTCTTTCCACCAGACGCTTGTTACGATAAAGAAACAGGTACACCGGCAGGCCCAGCGACACCACTGCAACACCGAGAAATGCCTGCGCCGGATTGTTGCCCGCGAGCAGTACGAGCAGCACAACGATCATCACGAGAAACACGATCGGTGTCACCGGATAACCGGGCGTAAGAAACCGAACACCGTTTGCATCTTCGCGTCGAAACTTAAACAACGCGGCCACGCTCAATCCAATAAACACGACCACGATGAATATAAAGTAAGAAACGATCTCATTGAAGCTGCCGGCCACGACCAGTACAGAGGCCAGCACTGCCTGCAGCGCGATCGCGCGCGCGGGAGTCTCGTAGCGACTGTGAAGTACGGCGACCGACGGAACGAACAGTCCGTCTCGGGCCATCGCGAAGTAAACTCGCGGCGCCGACATTACAACCGCTGTAATACTGCCCAGCACGGCAACGACAACAATGAGCGAAAAGATTAGTCCACCCGCGCGTCCAAACAGCACTTCTCCTGCCTGCGCCGCGAAAGTCTCACCGGAGGTCACCTGGTCCAATGGTACGAGATAAACAAAGTTGAGACTGGTGAGAACGTAAACAATCGTGACGATGATGACGCCGTATGTGAGCGCGCGTGGCAACGTGCGCGCCGGGTTCTTCACCTCGCCCGCGAGTTTGCCGAGATCCCACCAGCCGGCAAATGAAAAGAATGCTCCAACCACTCCACCCGCAAGCGCACCCATGAGCGGAGCAGAATCTGCGCTGCGTGACACAAACGGCGTGAAGTTGGACCAGTTACCGAGTTGAAACCCGATGCCCCACAAAAACACGAACGCCAGCAAGCCCAGCTTCAGAAACGCGAGCGTTCGAATAAATCCGGCGCCAAGCCTGACGCCACGTATATTGATGAGCGCGACGACGATGATCGTGGCGACAGCAACAATCTTAATTTCCACCGGCGAGAGCCCCAGACCGTAACCGGCGTAAGTCGCGAGGCCAACCGCGAGCGCGGCAGTCAGTCCGGGATCCATCACGAGAAAAGCCATCCAGCCGAACATGAAAGCGACCGCTGGTCCATATGCTTCGCGCAAGTAGACGTAACCGCCGCCCGCCTCGGGATATCTCGCCGACAATTCGCCGTAGCAGAGCGCGCCGCACAGCGCCATCGCTCCCATTCCCAGCCACACCACCAGCAACAACATCGGCGAGCCAAGCGCCTTGGCCATTCCCGCCGGTGTCAGAAAGATCCCGACCGCAATGACCTCGCCCACGACGAGGGCCGTTGCTGTTCTAACGCCGATCTGTCTTCTTAATCCGTTCAACGTGCTCTCAGAATGTCACGCGTGCTGCAAACTGAAAAGCGCGTGGTCCACCCGACCCAAACACGCCTCCCGCCGTCGTCACCGGCTGCCCGAAACTCGACGAACGCAGGAACCCTGCACTCGCCGGATCGTTACTATCCCGCACGAGCACGTTACTAAACCCGGAATAGTTCACATTCGACACACCGAGCACGTTCGTCACGTTGAGAAGATTGAACACTTCAGCAATCGGCTCGATGGTCCAACGCTCTCCGATTCTGAACACCTTCGACACTCTCAAATCCAGCGACGAAAAATTGTCTCCCAGCTTCAAATCGTCGCGAACGAGAGGCACCAGCACGCGCGGCTTGAAACCCGTGCCGGGATCAGTATTCGGACACAACGAGCCGCCAGCCGCGTTGATCTGAGTCAACGCCGCGTTCAGCTCCGCGCCCGTCTTAAACTGTCGTGCACCCGCATTTCGGTCCAGCTCGCAAACACGCGAGCTGCCGTCGGGAAGCAGGATGTCGATCGGCACTGAAGAGGCAAGCGTAAAAATGGGCGCGACCCTTAGCTGGCCCGGGAGTTGAAACACTCCCGAGAAAGTAAAGCGATGACGCTGATCGTTCGGCGTTGGACCATACTCACGTCGCAAATCATTTGAATCAATTGGCCCGTTGGAGAAGGGGATTTGATCGTCGTTCGCATAGTTCGACGAGCGCGACAACGTGTACGACGCTCTGAACTGAAAACGCGCCGCAAAACGTTTCTCGAGACTCAGCAACAATCCGTCATACTTCGTTCTCACACTCGACTCGAGGTTCTTCACGATCTCTGGTCCACCAACGACCGGATTGAACGGCACCGTGCCAACAACGCGTCCGATAATGAAATGAGTGCCAACATTGCGCACGTAGTCGGCGCGCAGAACGAACTCAGTGGAAAGCTCGCGCTGAACTCCGACATTCATCTGGTGGACGGTGGGGTTCTGTAGATCGTTGTCGATGATGTTGATGCCGCCCGCTCCCGCACCCGGCAGAACGAAGCCCGTAAACGGGTTGGCGAGTGTCGGGGCACCCGGCGGAAAGACGCCGTTCACCGGATCGAAAAGGAATTGCGGCGGAATGAAGAAAAGATTACCCGCACGAACTTCAACC
>DATHTI010000409.1:0-6904 GCA_035463335.1 Pyrinomonadaceae bacterium
CAGATCGTCTTCGAGCGACAGGAAAAATCGCGACGATCCGGGGTCGCCCTGGCGTCCGGCACGACCACGAAGCTGATTGTCGATGCGACGTGATTCGTGACGTTCAGTGCCGATAATGTGCAAACCGCCAAGACCCACGACTTCCTGGTGCTCTTCTTCGACGATCTGTTTCGCTTGCGCATACGCTACGCGCCACTGCTCCTCAGTAGCCTCGTCAGGATCAATCTCGTCCTTCTTCAAAAACTCGCGCGCCATGAAGTCAGGATTGCCGCCCAGCAGAATGTCAGTACCACGACCGGCCATGTTGGTCGCGATCGTCACCATACCTTTCCGTCCTGCCTGCGCAACGATCTCAGCCTCACGCTCGTGATACTTCGCGTTCAGCACGTTGTGCGGGACCTTCTCCTTCAGCAGGCGCCGCGCGATCAGCTCGGAATTTTCAACTGAAACCGTACCTACGAGAGTCGGCTGGCCTTTCTCGTGACACTCTTTGATCTCTTCGATCACTGCATCCCACTTCTCTGGTAGCGTACGATAGATCACGTCTGAGAAGTCGGTACGAACCATCGGCATGTGCGTCGGAATGACGATCACGTCGAGCTTGTAGGTCGACGCAAATTCGGCTGCTTCCGTTTCGGCAGTACCGGTCATGCCTGACAGTTTTTCGTAAAGCCGGAAATAGTTTTGCAGCGTGATGGTCGCGAGTGTTTGGTTCTCTTTCTCAATCTCGACGCCTTCTTTTGCTTCAACCGCCTGGTGCAAGCCGTCAGACCAGCGACGACCTTTCATCAAACGTCCGGTGAAGTCGTCGACGATGATCACTTCACCGTCCTGGACCACGTATTGATGGTCTAACTTGTAAAGCGTGTGTGCTTTCAACGCCTGCTCGACGCAGTGAAGCAGCTCCATGTTCGACGGATCGTAAAGATTGCCGACACCGAGAAGCCGCTCAGCCTTGTCAACCCCCTCTTCAGTCAACACCGCCGTGTGTGCTTTTTCATCGACGACGTAATCGCCGGTCTTCTTTCCGTCGACGTCCTCGCCCTTTTTCAGGTGCGGAATGATCGCGTCAGCGTTCTTGTACTTGTCAGTCGCTTCGTCGGACGGTCCGGAAATGATCAACGGCGTTCGCGCTTCGTCGATCAGAATCGAATCGACCTCGTCGACGATCGCGAAGTAATGACCACGCTGCACGCACGTGGCGAGGTCAAACTTCATATTGTCGCGCAGGTAATCGAAGCCGAATTCATTGTTGGTGCCGTAAGTGATATCGGCGGCATAGGCGGCCTGGCGCTCGAAGTCGTCCATGTCGTTCTGAATACAACCGACTTCGAGACCGAGGAAGCGATGGATCTGGCCCATCCACTCGGCGTCACGAGAAGCGAGATAATCGTTAACGGTAACCACGTGAACACCGCCGCGGCCCGTGAGTGAATTCAAATAAGAGGGCAGCGTAGCAACGAGCGTCTTGCCTTCACCTGTGCGCATCTCGGCAATCTTGCCCTGGTGCAAAACGATGCCGCCGATCAACTGCACGTCGAAGTGTCGCATCCCGGTGGTGCGCACGCTTGCTTCGCGGACGACGGCAAAAGCTTCGGGCAAAATCTCGTCGAGTATGGCGCGCTCGCGTCGCTTTCGTTCTTCTTTGTCCGCCGGATCGCCAACTGCGTTTTGCACACGCTCTTTGAAGTCAGCGGTGCGTGCCCGCAACTCGTCGTCAGAAAGCTTCTGCACTGACGGCTCGAGCGAGTTGATCTTATCGACCAGCGGCATAATAGATTTCAAAAACCGCTGGTTGCTGCTGCCAAAAACTTTAGTAAGGAATTTATCGAAACTCATAGCTCTGTTAGTTTAATCAATCAGAAATAATCTGTGAATCCGTAGCTCAAACGCCCGGCTTTAATTGTTTGTTAAGCATGTCAACGACGGTTTGTCGCGGCATTGAGAAGTTAACCGCAACCTTCTTACCGTCGGGTGACGCCTTCGAATTCTTCATCAACTCTGCTTCATCTTTTCCTGCTCGCGACCACGCGCCGAGAGCAAGCGCGTTTTGGAAAAAATTAGCCAACTCCTGGGCCTTCTGCGGCGACGACGCTTCCGACTCGACTGAAGCAAGCACCTGCTTATCACCCTGTTTGACTGTGATCCTCACCGTCACGTCTGGATTGTCCTCTTTTATCGGGCGCAGAAAAATCAATAATCCACTGTCGTTCAATGCCGTGACCATCTGGCTAAATAAACCCTGAAGAATCTCATCGCCTTCTTTCTTGATGAAGATCGGGTTTACTAGTTTTGCTTGATCATCCAGCTTCGCTTCGATGACTATTTCGAACGGCTTGTTCAGATCGAGCTTGCCCTCGTTCTTCAAGTCGTTCATATGCGCGGCGAGATCTTTCAGAGGCTTCTTGTTGATCTCGCCCTCTTCGGGCAGCGTTACCTTGTTCTGCTCGGCAGTTTTTTCGAGTTCCTTTTGCGCCTCTTCAGGGGTCAGTGGTGAAGCTGACGGACTCGCTTGAGCAACTGCTGATGATGACGGCGACGCCGAAGCTGCCGGACTCGCATTCGGCGAAGCACTCGACTCGGGACTAGGTGAAGGCGACGGTTCAGGATCGACCTTCGGTTCTTTACTTGCTTGCGAGATTATTTTCGGTGCGAACGGATCGGCGGCCGCTTGGCCGGGAACTTGCCCGGCAGCGAGCTGCGAATCGAGCGCGAAGTAGCCATCAGGGTAACGAAACTTCTCATTCAACTGAACGATCTGCACGCCATCCGCAATCTGAGTCGCCTCATAATCTTTATCAACAAACTTCGTGTTTGCGACCAGGGCCGCGATATTCAGCGTGTCGCGAAACGCGGGGACGTAAATCACCAGCCACAAAAACACGAGATGCAGGACGAGTGAAGCGCCGACGAGCTTTGCTAACACCTGCCAGCGCGCCTCGCGATTTACCTCAAACCTCTCGAACAACTCCATCCCGATTCAACCTTTGATCCTGTCCCAAATCCGTCTGAGTTAGACGCCATTGTAACTCTCAGGGTTCGCGTTAGCACTTCGCAGGCCACGATCTGAAAGTTAGAATGGCTTTCGTGCGCCGAAATACTCGAAAAAACTGGGACAAACGCGGATCGCGCGGCCGCCGCCCCGAAAAATTTAGCCGCGAAAAATCCGGCCACCGCGACCATGAGGCAAACGAACGAGCTACACGCATTGTTTCACCGTCGCGCGAGACCAAACGACTCCTCGAAGGCATTGGTACACCTAAGAAGACGCCTTTCAAGCCCGATCCGTTTCAACTCGACGCACTCGCAAAACTTGAATATGAAGACGTGCTGGTTACGGCGCCGACAGGCAGTGGCAAGACGTGGATTGCGCGAGAGGAAATTCGGCGGCTTCTGGAGAGCGGGCGACGCGCATGGTACACGTCGCCATTGAAAGCGCTCACAAACTCAAAATATCACGAATTTATTGATGAATTTGGCACTGACAAGGTTGGGATACTGACAGGCGATCGGAAAGAGAACTCCGAAGCGCCGCTGATTGTCGGGACCACTGAGATCTATCGCAACCAGCTTTTCGATTCACTGCGGGGTGGGAATGAAGTCAGTGCGGATCTCGTGGTGTTGGACGAGGCGCACTACCTTGCTGATGAAGATCGTGGTCACGTTTGGGAAGAGGCGATTATTTTGACGCCGCCACGCATCCGGTTGTTGTTGTTGTCAGCGACGATCGGCAACGCGCACGAGTTCGCGTCGTGGCTGGAAGAGATTCGCGGTGTGCGATGTGGAGTAATAACCGGACCGATGAAGCGGCCAGTGCCTTTGCGCTCAGCCGTCTTGCTGCCGGACAAGCGATTGTTGCCGTTGTTGGATGAATCGGGACGGATGAATCCGGAAATAGAAAACTTAACGGCGGATAAACACGGATGAAGTTACGGATGCCCGAGATGCCGTCGGCTACGTTGCTGGCGGCGCTCGAGGGTTACAATTTGCTCCCTGCGATTGTCTTTCTGCCGACGCGCCGTCGCTGCGATCAGGCCGCGTCCGAGGCAGCACTGACGCGCCGCGATCCGAATGACAATCGTCGCGAGTCGCGCCGCGATTTCATGCGCGCGTTTGTGGAGCAGCATCCGGAAATTCGCGGCCATCGTCACTGGGACACGATCATCCGCGGCGGCGTCGCATCGCATCACGCCGGACACATTCCCGCGTGGAAACTCGTGATCGAAAAACTCATGAGCGCCGGACTGCTCGACGCAATCTTCGCCACAGCGACTGTCGCGGCCGGTGTCGACTTTCCCGCACGAAGCGTGGTTCTCACTGGCGCCGACGCGCGCACGGGCAGCGGCTGGCGTACGCTTTCAGCTTCTGAAATGCAGCAGATGACAGGGCGCGCCGGACGCCGTGGGCGCGACAACGTCGGCTTCGTTATCGCAGCGCCAGGTCTTCACCAGGATCCACAACGCATCGGACAGCTCTTGAAAGCGCCACCCGATCCGCTCGTCAGCCAGTTTCGCGCGACTTACACAACCCTGCTCAACCTTCTTGACGCTTACGGCAGTTTCACTTCAGTGCGCGAGATTGCTGAACGCAGCTTCGCTTATCGCGACTTCGCGCGCCAGTTGGCCCAGCTCGAACGGAGTCGCAACGAAAGCGAAGAAACGATCCACAACACATTGAAAGAAGCAGCTTGCGATATTCCGATGTCAACAGTGCTTGGTCTCGAGCGACTGCTTGGCACACGCGCGCGTTTGCAGGAAGCGAAGCCGCAAACACGCGCGGAGGTTTTTCATCGCTGGCTGAACGAGGTCGTGAAGCCGGGCCGCGTCGTGGGAATCGGGCGTTCTGGTCGCCGTTTGGTGATAGTGACGGAGAAGCGCGACGGCAACGTGCGTGGGTTTCGCGAAGATGGCCGTCATGCGAGTTTTCCGCAGGAGCGAATCGGGCGTGTTTATGCGCCTGTGTTTCGTTTGAAGGAAGAAGAAATCGAACGCGCGTTTGCCGAGATTCGCGAACGCGGCCGCGAGCTCACGATTCCCGAGCCACGCCTGCGCGACGCTGACGCGGAAGAAATTGACGCGCTGAAGATCATTGACGAATCGATCGAGAACCTGCTGCCGCCGAATTCTGACAAGCAGCGCTGCACTGACGTTCTCTGGCAGCTTTTTACGACGGCGGAAGATTACGAACGCGCCTCGCGACGAATCGAGGCGTTGCGCGAAGAGGTGTGGCTGCCGTTTGAGCAACGCGCGAAAGTGCTCTCGATCTTTGGTTATCTCGACTACGAAGCAGAGAAAGTAACTGAGCGCGGGCGCTGGCTGGCCGATCTACATATCGATCGCCCGTTGCTCGTCGGCGAAGCCCTCGAGGCTCGTCTGTTCAATTCACTCGAGCCAAAGCAGCTTGCCGGTATTATGGCCGCGCTGACTGCCGATGAGGATCGTGATTACGGAGAGCTCGAGCTGGACGACGATGTCGTAACGTCGCTCGCACGTTTCGAAGATATCGGTTTTAAAGTCTCTGCTGAAGAATGGAAACACGGTCTCGAGCCCGCGCCTGAGTTGAATTTTTCGGCGGCCGGTGCTGCGGTGCGTTGGGCCGGCGGCATGCACTGGTCTGACATCGTCAGGGAGACTCGCGCCGAAGAGGGCGATCTGTTTCGCATGTTCTCGCGCACGGGCGAAGCGCTGTTACAGATCGCGGGCCTGTACCGCAGTCATCCCGAAGCCGCGAATATGGCTGCGTCAGTCGCTGAGATGGTCTTGCGTGAACCAATTCGATAGGATGCACGGATAATACGGACTCTAAAAGAGATAAATACGGATCAGAAAAAGAGAGGGAATTTTCATGTCTACTTCTTCCGCAGCCCAGCAACCATCACCAGTACTTTTCTTCCAGACGATCAACGCGCAGCAACGCACCGAAGCTTTGAAAGCTGCAATTGAGCTGGAAGTGTTCACTGCGATCGGCGAAGGTAATACCACCGCCGCTCAGATCGCAAAGCGATGCCAAACTTCCGAAAAAGGAATGCGCGTTCTCTGCGATTTCCTGACGATCATGGGAATGCTTACGAAGCAAAGCGACAGCTATGCGTTAACGCTCGACTCCGCGACCTTTCTCGATAAGCGTTCCCCAGCGTACGTCGGGGGAGCAGTCGAGTTCATGTGTTCGCCCGTTATAAATGACTGCGTGCGGAGCATGACTGAAGCCGTGCGCAAGGGTGGTACCGCCATCGACAACGAGGGAACCCTTGGTCCGGAGCACCCGGTTTGGGTGAAGTTTGCGCGCGGCATGGCGCCGCTCATGATGATGCCGGCGCAAATGATCCCGAAACTGGTTGATCCAAATGCCGATCGAAAACTACGTGTTCTGGATATCGCTGCTGGTCACGGTCTCTTCGGTATCGCGTTCGCCACGAACAATAAAGAAGTCGAAGTCACTGCGGTTGACTGGAAAGCTGTGTTGGAAGTGGCGAAGGAGAATGCGCAGAAGGCCGGCGTGTCTGACAGGTATCGGACGATAGAAGGAAGTGCTTTCGATGTCGATTTCGGCTCGGGCTACGATGTAATCCTGCTTACTAACTTCCTCCATCACTTCGATCCGCCGACGTGCGAGACGTTGTTGCGGAAAGTTCGCGCCGCGCTGGCGGATGGTGGACGAGCGGTGACGTTGGAATTTGTGCCGAATGAAGATCGTGTGACGCCGCCCGAATCAGCGGGTTTCAGCATGCAGATGCTTATCGGCACACCCAGCGGTGATGCGTATACGTTTTCTGAGTTAGAGAAAATGTTTGCCAACGCGGGCTTCTCACGCAGCACGCTCCATCCGCTGCCGCCAACGTTCCAGCAAGTGGTCATATCCGAGAAGTAATCGGTCGTCTCGTAAACAACTGTAGGGGTGGCCCTCT
>DATHTI010000410.1:0-2685 GCA_035463335.1 Pyrinomonadaceae bacterium
CTGAAGATGATGTTGCCGCTGTTGATGTAAGTCAAAACGTCGGTGAATCCCAGCTTCTCGAAACTTGCCTTAAGCTCCTTCATGTTGATCATATTGTTGCCGCCGACGTTGACGCCGCGCAGCAGCGCTACAAACACTCCGAGCGGCTGAGCTGTTTTTCGAGTAGTCATGGTTCAAGTGTGAACCCGGCTATACTAAGTCCGGCTGCGAGATTATTAAAGTGGATCTGCTAGATAACAAATACCAGATCGAACAACTCCTCGGAAAAGGAGGAATGGGCGCCGTCTATCGCGCCACGCATCTCGGCACAAAACGGACCGTGGCGGTCAAAGTCATTCATCCACAGCTCTCAACTCACGATCAGTTTGTAGCGCGGTTTCGACGTGAAGCGGAGGCTGCGGGGCGACTGCGGCATCCAAATGTTGTTGACGTCACTGACTTCGGCATCGCGCACACCACGAATGGTCCAGTTGCTTACCTCGTGATGGAGTATCTCGATGGATGCACGTTGGCTGAAATCGTTTCCGAGGAGGGCGCGCTGCCGGTTGCGTGGGTGATCGACATTCTGGAGCAGGTGTGTGCGGCAGTCGAAGAAGCGCATCGCGCGGGCATCATTCATCGGGATCTCAAGCCGGACAATATCTGGCTCGAGCCGAATGGACGTGGTGGTTACACGGTGAAGGTGCTCGACTTCGGGCTTGTGAAGCTCGCGCAGCAGGAGGAAATTGGCCGCGGATTTACGCAGATTAACGCAGATCTGAGCGAGTTTTCTGAGGAGTCGGCCACATTGATCAAGTCGGATAGTTTGACCGCGATCGGATCGGTGATGGGCACTCCGTTTTACATGTCGCCGGAACAATGTCGCGGCGAGCATCTTGATAGACGCTCTGATATTTACAGTCTCGGCGTGGTTGCTTACCGGCTGCTGACCGGTGAGACGCCTTTTGCTGGTCCACCTCAGGAAGTGATCGAGCTGCACAAGATTGCGGAGCCTCCGCAGATTCGCGAGACGAATCGCAAGCTGCCGCGCAAGATGGCGCGTCTCGTGATGTCGGCGCTCGCTAAAGATCCGGCGGAACGACCGCAGAGCGCCGCCGGCTTTGCCTCAGCATTGCGCGCGAGCTGGGAAGGGCCGAGTCACTTGCTGCGACAGGCATTCGCGCTCTACAGCGAACACTTCCCGACCTTTTTCAAGATCGCACTGATTGGATATGCGCCGTTCACTCTACTCGCGCTTTTCAACGTGTTGGACGTGGTCGACGGGCAGCGATTCGATCAAACACAACTCATGACCTTTGCCATCGGAATGTTTGTCACGATGGTGATCACGCTCTTGTTTGCTTATTTCTTTGTGACAGCAGCCATTGTGCCTGTCGTGCTGCAACTGACGATCGCGCCGTTGCGAGCGGTGCAGATCAAAACGGCGGTGACGGCATTGAAACGACGCTGGCGGATCTTTGCGCTCACGTCGCTACTCGTGTTGACGCTGATTCTGGTCGGCTCAGTTTTGTTTGTTATACCGGGATTGATTGCGGCGGTTGTGTTTGGTCTTTACGCGCCGGTCGCGATCATGGAGCAGCATGGCGTGCGCGGAACTTTGCGGCGCAGCAGGATTCTGAGTCGCAGGGCGTTGGGAACAGTGCTCGTCATTACGCTCGTTCAGTTTGCCCTCCCGGTTTTGGTGTGGAAGGCGGCAGTGTACACAGACTTCACGCTACAGTTTCATGACGACTGGTCTCCGAAACAGGTTGGTTTCAACTTCTCGATGTCGGGGCCATCGGCGCTGTACCAGTTGTTGAATGTGTTCGTCACACCGATTACGGCGATCATGGTGTCGCTGCTTTATTTGAAGACGAGGAAGGCGGGCGGTGAGTCGCTGCGAGATGCGAGCGAGCAGTTTGAAGCGCTTGATATACCGCGGAGCAAGTGGGAGCAGCGGATGAAGAGCCGTTGGACCATCACGCGGCCGCCCACGAGCACCTGAAAGGAAGTGGCAATGAAACGTTTATGGTTTGGGGTTGCGGTACTGGTTGTTGCGGTCGTCGCTGTTGTTTATTTCGTGGTAGACCGTCCGGGCGCGTCGGGTTCGCCTTCAGTCGACACGCCGGCTTCTCCGGTTCAGGGGGCGGCTGTCGAGATCACTTACATTGCGAATGAAGGCGTGCTTATTTCATCGGGCGGGAAACAGGTCCTGATCGATGGTTTGCATCGCGAGTATGGACCTGAGTACGCGTTTCTACCTCCTGCGGAGCGGGACAAGATCGAGAATGCGAAAGCGCCGTTTGATGCGATCGATCTGATACTCGTATCGCACAGGCACCTCGATCACTTTCATCCGGAATCGGTTGGGCTGCATTTGCAGCACAATCCGAAAGCCGTGCTCGTCTCGTCTCAGCAAATCGTGGATGAAGTTGAGAAGAACTTTAAAGGTTTCCAGGCGATTAGATCGCGCGTGACCGCTGCGACGCCGCCGTGGAGAGAGCGAGTGGCGATGAAGGTGGCAGGGATCGATTTTGAGATCCTCGGTTTGCGGCATGGCACCGGACGACACGCCACGATTCAAAATCTGGGACACATTATTAAGCTGGGCGGCAAGAAGTTGTTGCACGTCGGCGATGCGGATACGTCGGTCGAGAATTTCGAGAAGTTCAATCTCGATGAGGAAGGAATCGACATCGCGCTCCT
>DATHTI010000411.1:0-16823 GCA_035463335.1 Pyrinomonadaceae bacterium
AGCAGAGCGAGGGCAAGAGCAGTAAGGTAACGCATTGTGCAATCCTCCTAAATACAATTTGTGAAAGGAATGGCAGACGAGAACATACTCACCAACCACTGACAAGGCAAGAGCAGAAGGCGTTTACTTGATGTCAGCTTCGTTCCGTAAGGAATTACAGGTCCGGCATTCATCTAACGCCGAAGGCGTTCGCTAATTTCAGCCCAGGGTTCGAGCATAGCGAGAACCCTGGGACCAGCAATATGAAAAGCGTTATAACCCTGAAAGGGTTTCTCGGGTTGCGGACCATGTTAAACTCCATCCAAATTTGAAACTATAGGAGGCCGCCTCACAATGGCTCAATCTCTTGCACGTCTCTGGACGCACCTCATTTTCTCAACTAAAGATCGTTTTCCGTTTCTTACCGATACGGTTCTGCGTCGCGAGATGCACGCATACCTTGCCGACATGCTGCGTCACCAGGGCTGCGAGACGCTCATCGTCGGCGGTGTTGAAGACCACACACATTCGTTGTTCGCGCTTTCGCGAACACACGCAATCGCAAGCGTCGTAAAAGAGATAAAGCGGACGTCGTCAGGGTGGGTTAAAGAAGCTTCGCGTAAGCTCGCGAGGTTTCATTGGCAAGGTGGATACGCGGCGTTTTCTGTGAGTCAATCGAATCTCACCGACGTTATGCGCTACATTGAAAACCAGGAGGAGCATCACAAGCGGGTGACATTTCAAGACGAGTACCGGGCATTTCTCAACGCGTACGGGATTGAATTTGATGAACGATACGTTTGGGATTAGGCCACAATAGAAACCCTTTCAGGGTTTGGTCCTGTTTTTCTCGTATTCCCAGGGTTCTCGCTGCGCTCGAACCCTGGGCTAAAATTAGCGAACGCCTTCGGCGTTAGATGGATCGCGCGCTAAGCCGCTCGTTTGCTATGCAGAACCACCAAAGGGCAAACGCCTTCGGTGAGTTGGACCAGGAGCGTTGTGTGGAAGGTACAGCCGGGACTAACAACGTCCCCGACATTAAACTCCACGAAAGTAAGACGACGCTTGCCGGCGGAAAAGGAAGAAGAGAATAACGGAGAAGATTGCGACGTGCATCAAGAGGAATAGCACTGAATGGAGGGCGCTGATGATGATGTGGAAGGCGATCCAGGCGACCAGGAGCCAGCGAGCCCAGTTGCGGCCGTAGAGCATGAAGACGCCGGCGACGATTTGTAGGAGGCGAGAGAGATGCACGTACCAGTGGCTCTTGAGGTCCGTGGTAACTAAGCCGGCGATTAGCGCAGCACTACCGAAAACTATGAAAAGCCAACTGATTAACGTGATCGATCTGGGCCGGTACATTCCGGCCACAGGTTACACTGATTTCTAACTAATTTTCACTGATCGGCGTCGGCGGTAAAAGAGAGCGCCGCCACCGAGGGCGAGGACGGCGAGGCTGCCGCCGCCGAGCATCAGCCATTGATAGCGTCGGGGAGACGTGGCGGACATCATTTGCGTCGGTCGTGCACTCTGTTGATACGCAAGAATCTCAGCGTTGGCGAGTGCCGTTTCCAGACGCTGGCGACTCGTCTCAAGTGTTTTGAGCTGGGCCAGTACGCCGTCTCTCTCGATGGTCAACTGGCGTCGCCGCGACTCACGCAATTCTTCAGGTCGGGTTGAACCGATTCCGGCCAGTGAGCGTTCGATGTTTTCTGGTTTCAGACTCTCATCCAACTGCTGCGCCCGTGCACGCAAGGTTTCTTCTTTACCCTGGACTTCGAGCAGCTGCGCGCGAAGTTTCTCGACGGATTCCGCCGCACTCGCAGTCTCCTGCGCATGTGCAACCGCTGAAAACACCAAAATTAACAAAAGCACTAAACCGGATTTAAGTTTCATTACCTCCACCTACTTTCGTTAGCCTCGAAAGTCTACGAGCAATTCGAAGGCCATTCAATAGCTAACGCGTAAAGTGGCCACAAAGAAGCTCAAAAATCACAAAATCGCCTCAATCTAGGCGTTTTCGGCTTTTGTATTTTTTGTACTTAGAGGCACTTCAGAAGAGAGCAAAGCGCTGTTGCGATACTCGGTTGGCGTCATACCGTAAAGACGTTTGAAATCTCGAACGAAGTGACTCTCGTCAGTTAGACCAACGCGTCGTACGATCTCTTTCACGCTGAGGAAGGTTGTAGTGAGTAGCATTGCTGCTTGCTGCATTCTGAGTGACTTCAAATATTTTGCGGGTGGAACACCGGTGATGGTTTTGAATAGATAACAGAAATACGGTGGTGATAGATTGACTGACTCGGCCATCTTTCCCAGTGTAAAACTGCGGCTCGGATCACCTTGCATTAATTCAATGACACGTTTAACTCTTTCCGCCATGCTCTCCTCCGTTTTTAAAGATGCTTCGCTTCGTGAGGTTTAATTGGGCAATGTTGAATGGATGTTTCGGCTCAATGCAGCATTAGGACTGGGAGTTTTACTGCGTGACATACTTGTAACGCATTAGCAGGGCGAAGATCAAGGCTTGCCACAAAGAGCCATAAAAACACAAAAACAGAAGCATTCATTTTGTGCTTTTGTGCCTCTTTGTGGTTAGTTATGGTCTGAGGCGGATACGGGCGAGTATGTCAGTGAATTGTCGATGCGTGCGAAGCTTCGCAAACACTGGATCGACTTTCAAATTCATCAACCAGATATCCCGCTCCTCGACCGCAGTTTCGAGCCACTTGAACGCCTGCTCCCGATCGCCGAGCCCGGCGTGTATCGCAGCAACCGTGTAGGGCGAGACGTAACGCTGGCCCTGTAACTGCTGTAAATCATTGAGCACCTGCTTCGCTTCAGCAGTCTTGCCTGAGACAGCATACGCGTGTCCGAGCAACGCCAGCATGAGCGGACTTCCCGAAAGCTTCACACCAGTCTGAAACTCCGCGATCGCCTCGGGATACATTCCCTTCGCTTCATACGCAAGACCGAGATAACGACGCGCCGGAAAAGAGCTCGGATCGAGCTCGAGTATTTTCTTGCACTGCTCGATCGCCTTGTCGTTCTGTCCTGACAAGTAATAGATCCAGCCAAGATGCGAGCTCGCAACAAACGACAACGGCTCCAGCTCTTCCGTCCGTTTTGCTTCGGCAATCGCTTCGTCAAAACGCTCGACCGCGACGAGATAAGAGCTGTACCACTGGTGCGCCGGAGCATACGCCGGCTTGAGCTTGATTGCTTCCTGAAACTCGCGCTCAGTCGCGCTGCGATCCCAGTCCCAGCGAAACTTTATAAACGCCATCGACGTGTGGGCCTCGGCCGAGCTCTCATCGATTTCGAGGGCGCGCGTCGCCGCTTCCTTCGCTTTCGGAAAACCTTCCTTCGGCTTCAAGCGACCATAAACCACGAGCATGTTGTAACAGTCAGCGAGGCCCGCGTACGCAGCACCGTAGTTCGGATCGATCGCGATCGCCTGGTTGAAAAACTCGATCGCCTGCTGCAATGCGTCGCCAGTGCGTTTGTTCCACGCGTTGCGACCTTTGAGATAGAGCCGGTAAGCCTCAAGCTGTTTCTTCTCTTCGACGTTCAACTTCAGCCGCAGGTTCTCGAAGATGTCGCGCGAGATATCGTCCTGCACGAGCAGGACATCGGAAAGTTTGTGATCGTAGTGCTGTCCCCAGAGCTGTGCGACGTTCTGAAGATCGATCAAATCTGCCTGGATACTTACGATGTCGCCGTGCCGGCGCATGCGACCGGTGACCACTGCGCGCACGTTCAGCTCCTGGCCCACTTTTCGCGGGTCGATTTCCCTGCCCTTGTAACTCGCCACGACACTGCGCGGCACCACGCGCAACTGCGGCAACTTCGAAAGACTGTTGATTAAACTCTCGGCGATCTTGTCGTTGATGTATTCGGCATCAGGATCAGATGATTCATGGACAAACGGCAATACCGCGATCGACTGAATCGGCGTGGGCTCGCCAGATTCGCCCCGCCCGGTTAAGTAGAACACTCCAACAATCGCCAGCACTACAACGCCCGCGACCAAAGCGTAAAGCGGCGTTCTTCTCGTCGCGGCAGATTGACTGGGTGTGTTTGGAATTGAAACAACTGGTGTTGGTGCCGGCTCCTGCACGGGCGCGGTTTTTTCGTCCCACGACTGGCTCGTGTCAGCCACGAACCGGTATCCGCGTCGCGGCACAGTCTCGATAAACTGCACACCGCCCGGACTCTCGCCGAGCGCTTTTCGCAGCAGCGAGATGTTCTGAGTCAGATTTCCCTCTTCGACAAACGTGTTTGGCCACACGCGTTTCATCAGATCGTCTTTGGCGACGACCTGCCCACCGTGCTCGACGAGGGTCAAGAGTATGTCGAAGACCTTCGGAGTCAGCGGAACCAGCTCGCCTTCACGCAACAGGACGCGCTCCGCCGTTTTAAGGCGAAACCGACCAAATTCGTAGCTGTGACTCTCCTGCTGACTCATTAAAACCGGCCTTGAGAAATATCTTTGAGGAATTCTTGAGTGCCGCCTGAGGACTTGTCACGCGCCGCGGGCCTAAATTAGGCGCTCGAAAAGGTCGAGAAACAAGTTCTTTGAGGCGAAGTGATTGTAATGCAAGCACTGAACGCGGGCAATGCGCTCTCTGTGCAACCTCTGTGTTGGTTATTTACTACGGGCACCACGGAGACACAGAGAACACAGAGGCTGCACAGAGACGAGGATTCTCCCCATGATCAACCAGAAAAAGACTTCCGAACTTATCGAAACGTCATTGATTTACCTTCTGAGTGCGGCTGTGGCCGTAGGGGCGTTTGTGCTGGTCTGGCTAGTCTCGCTGCTGCTTGGATCCAGCCAAACGTGATTTTCTTATGAAGAACCATGAACTGGCGCCGCTGGCCACAGCCAACGCTGCCGACGCAAACATAATCATACGAAAGCCAGACACGAACGACTCCGCAATTGCCACTTTGATCTTCTCCAGCGTTGCGGAGTCGGTGTTTGGCGGGACCTCCAAAGCCGCCAGCTTCACACGCTGCTCGTAAATCGAATGCTTCAGTTGCTCATCCATCGGAATCTCACTTATCCGGCTCGCGAGGGTTTGGCTGAAGCCATTCAACATCATCACCCCAAAAACAGCGATCGCAAGTAGCCCCGCCGTCCGCGACACAGCGTTATTGATACCTGACCCCACGCCGGCCTGTTCCTCACCAACAGAGCTCATCACGGTGGTCGTCAACGGGGCCACGCTCACCGCCATGCCGAGCCCCAACACCACGACCGCCGGAAAGAAGCTGGTCCAGTAGTTACTGTTGAGGCCGGGAACAGCGAAGAGCAGTAAGCCAACCGCCGCGATTATGGGGCCGACCGTGAGCGGCAAGCGTGCGCCAAAACGCTCAATCAAACCGCCGGACCATCGCGACAGGGAAAACATAAGGACGACGAAGGGGAGCAGGGCCGCGCCTGCGGCAGTCGCCGAGTAGCCCTGAATCTGGATGAGATTGAGTGTGAAGAAGAAAAACGTGCCGCTAAGCGCCGCGTAAAGGAGCAACGTCAGGAGGTTTGCGCCGGAAAAGTCGCGATTGCGGAACAGCCGCAAAGGCACCATCGGGTTTTTCGCGCGTGCTTCGTTGTAGACGAAGAGGACGAGCGAGATTGCGCCGCCGATCAGTGTCAACAATACGAGCGGGTTCGAAAAGCCGAGCCGCGGCGATTCGATCAGACCGTAAACCAGGCCGCCAAGACCGATCGTCGCGAGCGCAGCGCCGGGCCAGTCGAGTGGACCATGATGTTCTTTGTCACGCGATTCCGGGACTTTCCAGAGCGAGATCGCGAGCACCGCAACCGCAAGCGGCAGGTTCAGGAAAAACGCAGCGCGCCATGACCAATGCTCCACGAGCCAGCCGCCAAGTACCGGTCCGATTGCGGTCGTCATTGCCGAGAAGCCGGACCACGTTCCAATCGCTTTGCCACGTTCTTTTTCGTTGAAAGACGCGCTGATGAGGGCGAGACTCCCCGGCACCAGCAGCGCGCCGCCGATTCCCTGGAAAGCGCGCGCGGCGATTAGTTGCTCGATGTTCGCCGCCAGACCGCAGAGAGCGGATGCGATGGCGAAGATCACAACCCCGACATTGAATATCCGACGCCGCCCGTAACGGTCGCCGAGCGAGCCCCCGACGAGTAAGAGCGCGGAAAGAAACAGTGCGTACGCTTCAACAACCCACTGTATTCCGATCGCGGTCGCGTTGAGATTTGTCTGGAGGAACGGAAGGGCCACATTGACGACCGTGCCATCGATAAAAGCCATGCTCGAGGCAAGAATCGTCGCCGCTAAGATCCATCGACCCATTTTTTAGCCACAGATTAACACGGAAAATTCGGATCAGTGTTTATCCTTGTCTTAATCATCCGTGTAATCTGTGGCTAAAAAGGTTCGTCGATTGAGGCGCTCTGTTTGGTAAAGAATTTTGGCCCATCCGGTGTGATGTAGAGACAGTCTTCGAGGCGGATGCCGAACTCGCCATAGATCACAACCGTCGGCTCATCACTAAAACACATGCCCGGCTGGATCGGCATCTTGTTGCCGCGCACGAAGTTGGTCCACTCGTGTCCGTCGAGACCGATGCCGTGCCCGGTGCGGTGCGGCAGCCCCGGCACTTTGTAATCAGGACCAAAGCCCGCATCAGTGATCACCTTCCTCGCGGCTGCATCGACAGCTTCACACGGCGCACCAACCTTCGCTGCCGCAAACCCGGCATCCTGCGCCTTTCGCTCGAGGTCCCAGATCTGGCGCTGCCGATCCGTCGCCTTCCCAAACACGAACGTGCGAGTGATGTCTGACTGGTACCCGTCAACACTGCAACCACCATCCATCAACACCACGTCGCCTTCCTTCAGACGCTGCGGCGTGCTGCTGCCGTGTGGAAACGCAGTGTACTTCCCGAAGCTGACAAAGATCCCACCTGACGTTCCGAGTGCGCGAAATGCTGCGGCACAGTTGCCCGCAAACTCGCCCTGCGTCATGCCTTCAGTCATCGAATCGCGCGTCGCCTTGTAAGCAACAATCGTGATGTCGTTGGCGATCTGCATGAGCGCGAGCTCGGTGGGCGACTTGAACATGCGACAACCGGCAGTGACCGGCGTGGCACTTACAAACTTCACCGCGGGCGCAGCCTGGCGAATGCCATCGTAGAGAAAAAACCGCACGCGCTCTTCGATGCCGACAGTGCCGGTGCGCACGCCACGATCTTTGAGTATCTGCGCGACGCGCTGGTACGGGCTCTCATCTTCTTCCCACGTGCGAATGTCCGTGCCCATCCGGATCAGCTCGCGAGCACGCTCTTCTTCAAACTTCGGACACACCCACGCGATCTCGCCGCGCGCGGGAATCACGACGGCAAACATTCGCTCGCTCGTGCCCCAGCGCATGCCCGTGTAATAGAACATGCTGCTGCCCGGTTCGATATAGATCGCGTCGATGCGCTGTTCGCGCATTAGCTGCTGCGCTTTCTCGATACGACTTTTGCGTTCATCCAACTTGATCGGAACGACGTTCTCGGTCATGCGGCGGAGTCGTCGAATAGCTTCTGGCTGCGACCCTTGTTGTTGCGGCTCTATCGATTCGCTGTGTGCGTAAGCGAGCGAGCCGCCGAAAAGCGTTGCTCCGGCGATACCGGCGGACAGGCGGAGAAAGTCTCGGCGGTCAGTACACATGTAGGGCCTCTTTTAAATGGTTGGTTGCCGTAGAACTATCCACAGATTAACATCTTCGCTAATGGCACGCGCAAGTCACGATCTTCATGGCTCGGCTCCGGACAAGTCTGAAGCTGCTTTACTCCTGATCGACGTCATCAACGATTTCGACTTCGCAGAAGGCGATCAATTACTGCAACTTGCCCTGCCGGTCGGCAAAAATATCGCGGAGCTAAAGAATCGAGCAAAGGCTGCCGGCATTCCCTGCATTTACGTGAACGATAACTTCGGCAAGTGGCAGTCAGACTTCAAGAAGATCGTTGCACGTTGCACCGCAGACGAGGCGAAAGGAAAAGACTTCGTCAAGCAGCTCGTGCCGGACAATAACGATTACTTCGTTTTGAAACCGAAACACTCGGGCTTCTACTCGACGACGCTCGATCTACTGCTCACACATTTGAACGCAAAGAACCTGATCCTCACCGGCATCGCGGGCAACAACTGTGTGCTCTTCACCGCCAACGATGCGTACATGCGCGACTTCAAAGTCTTCGTCCCGGAAGATTGCGTTGTTTCAAACACGGAAGAAGAGAATCGCTATGCGTTGAAACAAATGGAGACCGTGCTCAAAGCTGACACGAGCCCATCTCCACAACTAGATCTGAAAGCACTCAGCAGTTAAAATCCGCCACCAAACGTTGCCACAAAAAAGCACAAAATGCACAAAAGTATTCTTCAGAATCTTATGTGCCGTTTTGTGGCTAGGTGGTGTAGTTGAGGCACAAGAGCGTGTGTTGCGTTGGGGAGCGGATCCGAGTGGTGGCGCGCCGTACGTCTTCACTGATCCCGCTAATCCGGATCGTTACATCGGCTACGAAAAGGAGATGGTCGACGCCCTCGCCCAGGCGATGGGCCGTCGTGCCGAATTTGTGCCGAGCGATTGGGAAACGCTCGTCTCCGCCCTCCAACGTAAATCGTTCGACGTCATCGTCAACGGGCTCGAGCCAACCCGCGATCGCGCGCAACAGATCCTTTTCAGCAAGCCCTACTACATCTTTCAACTTCAGCTCACCGTACGCCGCGACGACAACCGCATCAACTCCCTCGACGACTGCAAGAATCGCGTCGTCGCTACACTCGGCAATACTGCGGCCTCGCGCATCCTGGAACAACAAGGCATTCCGTATCGCAGTTATGCCGATCCGGTCGGCGCTTATCGCGATCTCGAGCTGAAACGGATCGATGCGGTCCTGTTTGACGTGCCTGCCGAGGCTTTCTACGCACGCTCAAATCCAAACTTGAAACCTGCTGGACCACCATTCACGCGTAGCCAGTACGTCGTCGGCGTGCGCAAAGACGATCTAGCATTGAAAGCCGAGATCGACGCCGCCATCGACAAGATCATCCGCGACGGCACACTCGAGACGATCCTGAAGAAATGGGGACTCTGGAACGACGCACAAGCGGAGTTTCAGGCGCCAATTCGCGCCGGAACTCAAGCGACGACAGTCGAGGAGTACACGACCACAAACGCAACGTTCAACTGGCGTGAAGCACTCTGGCGACTGACGCGCGCCGCCGCCGTCACCGTCCTGATCGCACTCGGCGCGATGGTGATCGCGATCGTCTTAGGACTGCCACTCGCGGTCGGACAGTGGAAAGGCCCGCCGTGGCTGCGCACGCTTTGCACGTTCTACGTCGAGTTCTTTCGCGGCACGCCGGTGCTGGTCCAACTGCTGTTTCTCTATTTCGGCCTGCCCGTTATCGGGATTGCGATGCCCGGCTGGCTCACGGCACTCGTCGGACTCGGCTTGAACTACGCCGCTTACGAATCGCAAGTGTATCGCGCATCGCTCGAAGCGATTCCGACCGGGCAATGGGAAGCGGCATATTCCCTCGGCATGGGACCGGTGCTCGCGTTTCGTCGCATCATCCTGCCCCAGGCGTTTCGTATCGCCTTGCCACCGATGACAAACGACTTCGTCTCGCTTTTCAAAGACACTTCAGTCGCATTCGCGATCTCGGTTTGGGAGCTGGCGACCGCATATCGCGAGCTGGCGAATGCTTCGGGACAGTTTCTGTTGCTCGGCGTGGCCGTGTCGGCATTTTATCTGGCGATGAGTTTGCCGATGGCCCATCTCGCGCGTCTGCTGGAGCGACGTTTGCGCGATCGTGCAACTGAGCGTGTGGTTGAGGAGCCGGAGGTGGCGACGGCATGATTCGCGTTACCGGCTTGCGCAAGCGTTTTGGCAATAGCGAGATCCTGAAAGGGATCGACTTCGACGTGCCGCCGCAAACCGTGCTCGGTGTTATTGGCGCGTCAGGCAGTGGAAAATCGACGCTGCTCAGATGTCTCAACGGGCTGGAGACGATCAATGGCGGAACGATCGAGTGTGACAACGTGCGTCTCGAGGCAGGCTTGTCGCACGCGGACTATCGGCGGCGCGTCAAAGATCTGCGATTGAAAGTCGGCACAGTCTTTCAGCATTTCTATCTCTTCCCTCACCTGTCCGTGATCGGAAACATCATCGAGGCGCCGGTACACGTGCTGCGCACGCCGAAGAAGACCGCTGAGACCGAAGCTTACGAGTTGCTGGAATCTGTGGGGCTGAAACAGGCGGCGCGGCGCTATCCGGGATCGTTGTCAGGCGGTGAGCAACAGCGCGTTGCGATTGCGCGGGCGCTCGCGATGCACCCGGCGTTGCTGCTGCTCGACGAGCCGACCAGCGCGCTCGATCCGCGCCGGATCAACAGCCTGCGAGCGTTGTTGCGAACGTTTGTGGAGCGTGGTCACACGATGATCATCATTTCCCATTCGATGGGATTTCTCGCCGGTGTGTCGGACAACATTTTGTTTATGGAAGGTGGCGTCGCGGTTGAGTATGGACCAACTGACGAGGTCCTGCAGGCGCCTAAAGACGCCCGCACCAAAGACTTTTTATTAACCGCGGATGCCGCGGACTGATGAGCGGATTTATCAGTGAACTCTGGGGCTCGTAGTCGACAGACTTTCGAGGTACTGCTCGAAGCGCGCGCGGTCGTCGACGTTTGTGATCTCCGTGCCGAGCAGGTAACCCTGGCCCACGTATGGTCCGGTTAGCCGTTCGCATCTCACCGGGCTGACTTCCATGCTGATCGCGCCGCCCGGAACGTGCAGCGACAGATTCAGACGGTTCGCGCCGCTACAGAATCTTTCGTCGATGGTCGTGGAAGGAAGCACCATGCCCATGCCGGCGGCGCTGAGATCGTGCGTCCGGCCCAGAAAGATCAGCGACGATTCACAGTTCTGTACGTCGTTGTCGAGCAGGGCAAGGGTTGCAGTCAGCTCGACTTCACATCGAGCTTTGAGCCTGCGCATTCGGCGTCGTTCAATTGAAGAGGCAAGCATATCCAAGCTGGTCAGTCCTCGTCGGGGGTAATTGAGACCGTTTCCAGTTTCCCGAGACAGTTGTTTAATTATCGAGGCTCGGAGTCGGAGGCTGCGCTCTCCGGCTGGCCAGTAGTAGCACGAAACGATAAATTTGTACATGAAAGAAGCTGTAAAACAGAGTTCTGAGTGCTGAACCCTGCGCCCTTCCCAGGCAGTCTGCAAATTTTGCGTGTCGAATGAGTTAAAAAGCTCAATACAGCTATAATCCCAAATCCTTTAGCCACAAAAAGGCACAAAAAACACATAATGAAAAAAATTGGAGCACTACTCGTGTTGTTGGTGATACCTGTGACGGTCCAGGCCCAGCAATCCAACCGGAAACTCGCCGCTGAAGTGAAAGCCGAGTTTCTCCACGCCTGGAACGGGTATAAGAAATACGCGTGGGGCCACGACGACCTCAAGCCACTCTCCAAGACCCATCACGACTGGTACCCGCAGCCTCTGCTGATGACGCCCGTCGACGCGCTCGACACGATGATCCTGATGGATCTGGACGACGAAGCCACGACGACGAAGCAGTACATCCTCAACAATCTGTCCTTCGATAAAGACATCGAGGTCCAGAACTTCGAGATCACGATCAGGCTCCTCGGCGGCTTGCTCACGAACTACCAGCTAACCGGCGACAAGCGCTTCCTCAATCTCGCCGAAGACCTCGGCAATCGGTTACTGCCGGTCTTCAACTCACCGACTGGTATGCCGTATCGCTACGTCAACCTGAAGACCGGGAAAGTGAGTAAGCCGATCAGCAATCCTGCCGAAACGGGCACGCTGATCGTCGAGTTTGGCACGTTGAGCAGGCTCACCGGCAAGCCCGTCTTTTTTGAAAAGGCCAAGCGTGCACTTGTCGAAACTTATAACCGGCGCTCGAAGATCGGCTTAGTCGGCGAGTGGATCAACGTCGAGACCGGCGAGTGGACCAACACTGACAGTCACATCAGTGGTGCGATCGACAGTTATTATGAATACCTTCTCAAATGCTCTTTGCTGTTTGGCGATAACGACTGCAAGCGAATGTGGAATGGAAGCATCACGGCGATCAACAAGTATCTTGCAGACGAGCTGCGTGCCGACGGCGAAGTGCAACTGTGGTACGGTCATGCTGACATGAACACGGGCGCGCGGCGTGCGACAACTTACGGCGCACTTGACGCGTTCTTTCCGGCGGTGCTGGCGCTGAGCGGGGATCTGAAGCGCGCGAAGCGGTTGCAGGATTCCGCGTTTCGGATGTGGAAGTATGCAGGTATTGAGCCGGAGGTGTTTGACTACCGGGCGCAGAAGATCACATCGCCGGCTTACCATTTGCGACCGGAGATTATCGAGTCAACTTACTATCTCTATCGTTACACGAAAGACGAGAAGTACCTGTGGATGGGCGAGCGTCTCTGGCGCGACTTTGTGAAGCACTGCCGGACTGACGATGCCTACGCGGCGCTGAAGAGCGTCGAGACGATGGAGAAAAGCGACACGATGCAGAGCTTTCTCTTCGCCGAGACGTTTAAATATTTCTATTTACTCTTCGCGCCGGCGAGCACGATCGATTTCGAACGCGTGATCTTCAATACAGAGGCGCATCCCATCAGAAAGTTTTAACCGCGGATGAACCCGGATTGAAAACGCGGATTTTCTTTTTTGTGTTTTTGTGCCTTTTTGTGGCTAAAAACTGAATTGAGCGCGCAGAGCTAAACTCCGGTTGCTAGTTGCGGCGCCGCCGCCCGTGCCGAGTGGGATGAACTGCGCCAATGAATTAGAAAGGCCAAAGAACGGCGACGTTAAGTTGCCGCTCGGTGGGCCGGGATTTGTGTGGTTGAGCAGGTTTGCGATCGCGACGCTGAACGTTAGCCGGTATGGTGGGGCTTCGTTCTTAGCCTTCGGTCGTGGGCCAAAGTTGATCACCTTCGAGACGCGCAGGTTGACCGAGAAGTAACCTGGTCCATGACCAAAGTTCCTCGGAATGATCGTGCTGCCCGGCAGCGGCGCGAGATCGAAGGCGCCAAAAGACGTTTGCACCACTGAGGTGCGGCTCAGATCAGTTGCAAAGGCTGGCCTGTCGGCAAAGATCGAGTCGTTGTTGCGGTCGGCACCCGTAATGATATTAAAAGGAGCGCCTGACATCGCAACGATCAGTGGTGCAAAGCTCAAACCCCAGCGTGTCTCGACATTTCCTGCAAGTGTGAAGCGGTGACGGATATCGGTCGAGGCTCGGCCAAACTCTGTCGCGAGGTTGTACGACTCAGCCGGAAACGTTCCCTGTCCATCAGTGTCGCCCTCACCCTTGCCCAACGTGTAGTTCGCATTCAACGAGAACCGCGGATTCAAGCGCACCGTGCTGGCAACGACGAAAAGTTGTTGCTTGTAAACGCCACTCGTCTCGTATTGATAGATGTTGTCATTCGTGGAGAAAGGATGCTGGTTGAGAACGACGGGCGCGTTGATGTTGCGCGCACGCAATTGGTGGAGCCCGCGCGTATTGACGTAACTCAAACTCAACGTCACGTTTCGCGGCAGGCTGCGCTCAACGCTGAGCGACGATTGGATGAAGTAAGGCTGTGTTAGACCATCTTCCTTGATCCACATCGACTGCGGTTGGTTCAACGCCGCGAGTGCAGCGGCTGACGGCACATTCGGGAACAGGTCGAGCAGGAGGGGATCGTCAACGACGTACTGCGTTTGGTTGCTGCCGTTAAAACGATTCGACTGGAGCGTGATGTTCGTGCGAATCAGATCGTAAAAGACGCCGGCGCCACCGCGAATGACAGTCTTCGGTGTGCCTGTGCCTTTGGCCCACGGTGTCCAGGCAAACGACACGCGCGGCGCAAAGAGTCGCCGGCTGTCGATGTTTGTCTGAACCTGGTAACGAAGCCCGAGGCTGAGCGTGAAGTCCGGCCGCAGTTTCCAATCGTCCTGAAAGAATGGTGCGAGGTCCCACTGGCGCACTTCAGCAAACGCGCCCCCAGTAGCAATCGTCAACTGCGAAGCGCCGCCGCCGTGCAACCGGATCGCCGCCGGAGAGAAACCGAGCTGTTGAAACAGCAACGTGCGGCGATATCGCTCGAGACTGCTGAGATCTACCAGTGTTCCCGGAATGATGTTGTTGGCGGCATCGAGCTCGGGACCGGCGCCGCCGGAGAAAGTGAACGTGCCGCCGAAGTTTGTCGGCGCGATATCGTTGATACGCGCCCAGCGCAGCCGCGCACCGAACTTCAAATTGTGGCGGCCGAGACTCATCGTCATGTAATCGCGCAACTCACCTTCATTGCGATCAAAAACATACTGGCCGATCTGCGAGCCGCCGCCTGAAAACGAATCGAGTACGGTCAAGCCCGAGCTGGGATCGTTCGTGTTCTGTTTAATGCCGGACCAGATGTACTGAAAGGCAACTTCGTTCGCGACGCGCGGGTTGATCACGGTCGTGTTGATTAACTGGAGAAGGTGTAGTTGGTCCTGATAACGGAAGCCGCGCGACTCGAGTGAGAAACCCCCGATGCCCTGGTTCTCGAGATCCTGCGAGTTGTAGTGATAGCGCGCGCTGAGAATGTTTGCTTTGTTGAGTTGAAAATCGAAACGCGGACTAACGAAGGTAAATCTTCGCGGCGTCACAATCGCCTCGCTGATTTGCACTGGCCGGAGGGAAGTATCAAGAGCCGTTGCATTCACGACAGCGGTGTCGTCGATCTCTCTATGACTGGCAGCGAGGAAGAACGACGCGCGTTTCGAAAGTGGTCCATTGACGTTGCCGTCAATGATTCGTCGCTGGTAAGGCGGGCGATTGGATGCGTAGGGGTTGCGTGCGTTCAGGGCAGCGTCGCTGAACGTGAAAGCCGCGCTGCCGTGAAACTGTCCGGTGCCTGGACGCGTCAGGATCTGGATGTTGCCGAAACCGATGCGCTCCCATTCAGCCGAGAATGGATTTTGGTTGATGACGATCTCGCGGATCGATTGTTTGTCAGGCAGGCTTGGACCAGCCGTAAAGCCGTCGACAAAAACCTGCGTGCCGCTCGGACCAGCGGCCGGACCAGCGAGCGCGCTCAGCTCAGCAGCGAGCTCAGTTGGGTCGTCTGAGAGAGCGTTGAGATCGCTACCCTTCAGCACAAGCGCGCTCTTATTGCTGGTCGGATCGAGATTGACTGTTGTGCCCGGATCGACGGTGACTTGCCCTTCGACCGCCGCGACTCTGAGACCCACGTTGAGAGTTAGCGAGTGTCCCTCGGTGATCGTGACGCTTGCCTGAAACGTGGCGAAGCCTGTTTGCGTCACCGTGATCGAGTAAGTGCCGGCAGCGACTCCGTTGAAGCGATAAATACCATTCGCGTCACTCACGGTTGTTTGCGCCTGCCCCTGCTGATTTGTTAATGACACCGCGGCGCCAACAATCACCCCCCCAAGCTCATCCGACACAACCCCGCGCACTAAACCACGCTGGGCCATCACGGAAGTGTTAGCCACCAACACACACACGACACACAAAATTAATTTGATCTTCATGGGAAAATCCTTCTTCAAGATCCGTAAGATCCGCGTTACGGTATGACACTGAAATCGAACGCGTTTGGTAAACCGGCACTGAGACGAACCGCCTGTGGACGACCGGCCTGCGGAGCCATCGCCCGCAACACCGCATCGACACCCGCGACGAGCTTGATCGCCGTCATGCGAGCGTCGTCTTTCTCCCTGATCCCCGTGATCGACACAACATCACCGGCTTTCAGATCCGACAACGCCACACCCGGAAGCGCATCGATCAGTTGCTGCACTTCAGACTGGCTGTTTGCCTTCGCTTTCTGTGCGATTGCGGGCGCGAGTGTCGCTGGAATTCGCCGCACTGACGATTCTTTGAGTGTCGCAATCTGTACCGGTTTCTTTTGATCGAGCGTGGTCGCCGCAATCTCCCCCTTCTCGAGATCGATTGCAGTCAGCGTCGCACCGATCGTTCTGAATGATCCGGACACGACGGCGTCCGCTTTGAACGATTTACCGTCCGCACTCTTATCGCCGAGCGCGCGCAGTTGATCTCCGACTGCGACGTCAGCGAAGCTGCTTTGTTTTGCGTCTTCGAAGTTGATCGAAGTCGCGGTGTAACGACGAAACTCCGACGCGCTCGTGTTAATCGCGACGAGAGTGCCCGGCGTTGCACCACGCAGCTCGAGACTGATCTCGTTCGTGGCAGGATTAAGTGCTTTCACGACGCCGGCGATGCCGCGCGTGCGCCATTGTTCGAGATCGCGCTCGCGACGCTTCGCCACGTCTTCTTTCGAGAGCACCACGATTCTGGTTCCACGCGCGAGGACACGATCGCCAATCGCGATGTCGTCAAAAAGGATTGGAGTGGCCTTGTCGAGCGACTGCGCGCCGGCCGGTACGCGCAAACAGACGGTCGTGTCGTTGGCCTTGAGTGTGAGCGTTGCGTTCTGGTCCGTCTTTATCGAGATCGTCTGCGCGGCTTTCTCGACAGCGACAACCGTGCCCACCACGCTCGCTCCAGGTGTCTGTGCAATTCCAAGCATCGAGAGTGACAACGCCGCTAACAGTAGAAGTGCTCTCATCGTGTTCATCATGCTGTGGTTTTATACGCGGGTTCGTAGAGCGGTGCAGTCAAGAATTGCCAAGCGCGCGTTAAGAAGTGTTAAGCCATACTGGAATGAAGAAGTGAGGAATAGAACAAGTCAGAGAGAATAGAACAACTCAGAAGAGAACAAGTCAGGAAGAGGGGCTTGCCCCCGCCGCTGCTTGGATTGTACG
>DATHTI010000412.1:0-1592 GCA_035463335.1 Pyrinomonadaceae bacterium
AAGCCACATGTCGGTATTGAAGTGCCGAACCCGCGCCGCGAAACGATCTTTTTGCGCGAGGTGCTCGAGTCGCGCGCGTTTCAGGAATCGGGATCGAAACTCACGATTGCGCTCGGAAAAACGATCGATGGTCTGAACTACGTCGCCGATCTCGCGAAAATGCCGCACCTGCTGATCGCCGGAACGACGGGCTCGGGCAAGTCAGTCGGCGTGAACGCGTTGATCGTCTCGATTCTGTATCGCGCGCGGCCGGATGAAGTGAAGTTTATCCTGATCGATCCGAAGCGCCTCGAGCTTGGTCTATACGAAGACATTCCGCACCTCGCAACGCCGATTATCGTCGATCCGAAGCTCGCTTCGCGTTCGCTCAAGTGGGCCGTTGCGGAGATGGAGCGCCGGTATCGGGATCTTGCGGGCTGGGGCGTGCGCAACATCGACGGCTACAACACCGAGATCATGCGTCGTAACCTGATCAAGGAATACGACGACAAAGGCGAGCCGTGGAAGCCGCTGCCTTACATCGTCATCATCATCGACGAGCTTGCTGATCTGATGATGACCTCGGGGCGTGAAGTTGAAGAATCGATTACACGGCTCGCGCAGATGGCGCGTGCGGTCGGTATTCACCTAGTGCTCGCGACGCAGAGACCGTCAGTCGATGTGATCACAGGATTGATCAAAGCAAACTTCCCGTCGCGTATTTCGTTCCGTGTGTCGTCTAAGATCGACTCGCGCACAATCATCGACACCAACGGCGCCGAGCAACTGCTCGGGCGCGGCGACATGCTGTTCCTGCCGCCAGGCACGTCGCGGCTGATCCGTGTTCACGGCGCGTACATCGACGAGACTGAGATTGGCCGGATCGTCGCGCACATCAAGGCGCAGGGTCCGCCGGCATATGACGAGAGCATCACGCAGTCTGAGGAAGATGCGCTCGGTCTCGAAGCGGCGGGTGGCGAGCATGACGAGTTGTTTGAAGAAGCGTTGCGGATCTGTGTGGAGATGAAGCGCGCCTCGACGTCAGTGTTGCAGCGTCGATTGCGCATCGGCTACGGCCGCGCTGCCGCGATTCTCGACATGATGGAGCGCGAAGGATTGATTGGGCAGGCAGACGGCTCACGTCCTCGTCCCGTCCTCGGCCGCGCTTACGAGATGGTCGCTGACTGGGACGAGATGAACGCCGCTGAGGTGTGAAGTTGTTTATCCACAGATTACACAGACTTCATAAACAATCTGCGTAATCTGTGGATGGGTTTCGATTTTGTCTGACTTACACGAACTTCACCGGCACGCTCGCGCCATCTTTGATTACACCCTCACCGCAGTTTATCCTCGCCCGGTTGTCAGCACCGCGATCGGACAACTCGATCTTTCATCTGACCGAATCTACTCAATCGCTATTGGTAAAGCCGCGACTTCCATGGCGCTCGGCCTCGAAGACGCACTCGGCGATAAGTTATCTGCAGGCGTTATCGTGTCCACCTCACTCCACTCATCACCACGCTGGCAAAGTTTTGTCGGTGGTCATCCACTTCCTAATGAAGCGAGCCTCGCCGCCGCACACGCGGCCTTCACGTTGCTCGACCGCGCCA
>DATHTI010000413.1:0-8969 GCA_035463335.1 Pyrinomonadaceae bacterium
GTCGACATCATTCCGCCGGGCTCGATCCGTATCGAGGCCGGCATCGATTTTATGCAGGGCGCGAAGTACACCGTTTCCGGTATCAGAGGCGATCTGACGCGCGTCGGCGTTATCGGCATCAGCTTCGGCATGGGACCAAACGTCGAGTTTCAAATCGAAGGTGTCGCACAGAATTACGTCAGCATCAACTCGCGTGGCCCGTCAGCAATTCCACTGGAAATCGCTCCGGGCGCAAACTCGACCAACGATACGGGCGACTTCTCGATCGCTGCCAAATTCAAACTGCGGAATGAAACGCGTCGCGGTCCATCGCTTGGCTTTCGTTTCGGCGTGCAGCTCCCGAACTCAAACGAGGCGCGCGGTATCGGCGTCAATCAAACAAACGCTTTTGGATCGATTCTCGTCGGCAAGAAGTTTGGACGTGACGGACGCTTCAACACTTTCGGCAATCTCGGTATTGCGATTCTCACCGCGCCGACCGAGTTGTTTTCGCAGAACGACGTCGTGACTTACGGGCTCGCCGGAATCTTCCACGTCAACAAACAGTTTGCGATCGCCGGCGAGGTTAATGGACGCGCCAACACGCGCCCGGGTAACGGCCCACTCGGCACGGAATCGTACGGCGAAGCGCGACTCGGAATGCAGATCCGGGCCTCGGGGCTGCGGTTCGACTTTGCGGGTATCAAAGGTCTCACCAGCTTCAGTCCAAACTCCGGCTTCACCGTCGGCGTCACTTACGACACACCTTCCGTGTTTGCTCCAGTCCGGTAACCACAGATTACACGGATTTTTTAAGCGGATTTTTATTTCCAGGGGAACCTATGCTTTCATTAGCGCCGCATGTATGACTGGTTAGCCGCGATCGCCCGCTGGTTGGAAGTAAACGTTATTAGCCTGCCGATTTATTACGCGGCGCCGGCGATGGTCATCATCGGCGCTCTCGATTCGTCGCTTTTATCGCTGCCCGAAATCAACGACTACCTCGTTGTCGGACGCTGTTACAAGTATCCGAGCGCGGCATTCTATTTCCCGCTCTTCGCCGCGGCCGGGAGCGTGATCGGCTGCAATATTCTCTACACGATCATTCGCCGTGGCGGCCAGGCAGTGCTGCGCAAGCGTTTTCCTCTACACAGCATCAAGCGAGTCGAGCGCGCCTACGAGCGCTTTGGTTTTCTCGCGATCGGCATTCCCGCGATACTTCCTCCGCCGTTGCCGTTCAAGATATTTGTCGCGACAGCGGGCGCGCTCGAGTACCCACGCTGGAAGTTTTTGTTGACTGTCATGATTGCGCGCTCGTTCCGTTACTACGTCGAAGGCATACTGGCTGTTTATTACGGCCGTCGCGTGCTGCTGTTTATGAAAGATAACGGGCTCGTGATCGTCAGCGTAGTCGGTTCGTTGGCGTTGATAGCATTAATCATCTATTTCATCGTCCGGCAGCGCAGGAGCGGGCGCGCACCGGTGGACGTCGAAGCCGAGGAAGTTTCGGAGTGAAAGGAATCGCTGGTTGAAGTTTTTGACGAAGTGGCTCACGCGTCTTTCTGAATACCTGATCACATTTGGCGCCTTCGGTTTGTTCGCTGTCGCACTGCTTGACTCGACGTTCGTGCCGTTGCCGAGCAGCGTCGATGCGTTGATGTTGTTGTTGTCGACGACGTATCCGCGCTGGATGTTGCTTTACGCGTTTATGGCGACGAGCGGATCGGCACTCGGCTGCTTGATCCTTTATTTGATTTCGCGACGCGCCGGCGCACGCGCTCTCAACCGGTTTTCTGAAAAGAAGCAAGCGCGTGTGAAGAACTGGATCGAGCGCTACGACATGTTCGCCGTGCTGGCAGCCACACTGATGCCGCCACCATTTCCGTTCAAGTTGTTCGTTGTTTCTGCGGGTGTTTTCAGGTTTAGCTTGTTGCGGTTCATGCTGGCGATTATCGTTGGGCGTGGTTTTAGATTTTTGCTGGAAGGTTTCTTTGCGGTGCGATATGGAGCGCAGGCGAAAGAGATTCTGGCGAAGTATTATCCGTGGATCGGGATCGGACTCGTGGCGGCGATTGTGATTTTTGTGCTGTTAAGACAGAGATTAAAGAGGCCGGAGATCGCGACCGATCATCCGTGAAGATTTCTGGCTACTTCCGGGAACTGAAATCTTCTCGCCGCGCCCAGGTCTTTGATCCCGTGAGTTTCTTCGAGCTCCGTTAGTAAAAGGATGAAGATCTCGGCAGTTGCGAGTGCATCGCTGCCTGCGCGATGACGGCTCGCGATCGGAATCGAGAAGTGACTCGCGATTGTTTCCAGCCGGTGATTTGAAATATACGGCAGCGCACGCCGCGACAGTCTGACTGTGCAGAGATGCGGGTTGACCATGCGATGCCCCGGATAAACGCGCGATATCTCATGATTCAGGAAGCTCGTGTCGAACGGCGCGTTGTGGGCCACCAAAACCGAGTCGCTCACGAAGTCGAGCCATTTCGGAGCGACGTCCGCAAAGACTGGCGCATCGCGAACCATGTCGTTCGAGATACCCGTCAGCGACGCGACGAAGCGCGGGATCGGAATCTCAGGATTGACGAGTGTGTGGAACTTATCGACGATGCGCGCGCCGCGAATTCGAAAGGCGCCAAGCTCGATGAGTCGATTCGGCGGTGTCTTGGCGCCCGTGGCTTCGACA
Source organism: Pyrinomonadaceae bacterium (assembly GCA_035463335.1). GTDB lineage: Bacteria > Acidobacteriota > Blastocatellia > Pyrinomonadales > Pyrinomonadaceae > PSRF01. The sequence continues at coordinate 2,669 of DATHTI010000413.1, forward strand.
TCGACAACGACGAAATCGAGGTCTTTTAGAAGTCGCAAATGGCTGTCGTCTTCGAGTAATTCGACAGTGTTGTTCTCGATGATCTTGAAGCGTCGGTCGTTTCTGATCAGATCCGCGACGAGCAGTCCGGCGAGCTCGTCGTCGATGTGAGAGAGTTTAAAAACCGCGTCGACAATCTCCGACGCAGCCGCACGTCCACCCGAGCAAGTTAACAGGTCGATTGTGTCCTGGACGAGAGTGGAATCAGAAACTAAGTTCGAATAAGGCGGCATTCGCTCAGGATTGTAGCACGCACATACTCCGCGAGGTAAGAACTTGAACGCTGAACAAGTCATCGATCAATTCCGGGCAACCGGCGCGTTGCTGGAGGGCCACTTTCAACTTTCCAGTGGTTTGCACAGCACGGTCTATTTGCAGTGTGCGCGCGTGCTTCAGTTTCCCGAGCGCGCTGAGGCTTTCGGACGCGCGATTGCCGGGCAGGTTCAGGACCAGGGAATTCAGCTCGTCGCGTCACCTGCGATTGGCGGGATCGTGATCGGTCATGAAGTTGCGCGCGCGCTGGGTGCAAGGTTTATTTGGACCGAGCGCGAGGCGGGCCAGATGACGCTGCGTCGCGGTTTCACGATCGCGCCCGGTGAGAAGACTTTGATTGTTGAAGACGTGATCACGACTGGCGGCTCGACGCGCGAGACGCTCGAGGCTGTTCGGCGGGCGGGAGCGGATGTTGTTGGCGCAGCGTCGATCATCGATCGTTCTGGTGGGGGTGCGGATGTTGGTGTGCCGCTGTTGTCGCTGGCGTCGTTGAGAGTGTTGTCGGTTGAGTCTTCCGTGTGTGATGCGTGCAAACTCGGCGAGCCCGTCGTAAAGCCCGGCAGCCGGAAAGCAGCGCCGTGAACTACAAGTTGCTTCTACAGTACGATGGGACCGACTTCCACGGCTGGCAGATTCAAGAGGGCCGCAGGACCGTTCAGGGTGAGTTGACGCACGCGCTCTCGCTGATCGACGGCCGCAGTGTCAACGTTCATGGATCGGGCCGAACGGATGCAGGTGTCCACGCTGAAGGGCAAGTCGCCAGTGTTCAAATTCAACGTGAGATCACGCCTACGAAGCTGCGCGCTGCGATCAATGGCAATCTCGGCAGAGACGTGCGGGTTTTGTCTTGTGAAGTTGTGAGCGACGATTTTCACGCGCGTTATTCAGCACTCGAGAAGACCTACGTTTACCGGATCGTGAATGGGCCGGTGATCTCGCCATTCTGGTGGCGCTACGCGCATCACGATGCGCGTCCGCTCGATCACGAGAAGATGGCGCAGACGGCAGAGTTGTTTGGTGGTGAGCACGATTGGACTGCGTTCTCGGCAGCGCAGTCAGATGTTGAAGATCGCGTTCGGACGGTGACGCGCGTTGAGATCCATGAGCGACCTGACGAACGATCGCGCGACTCGCTAATCGAGATACGCGTCAGCGCGAACGGGTTTTTGCGTTACATGGTCCGGGCGATGGCGGGAACGCTGATGGCAGCCGGGCGCGGTGAGCTGGATCGCGATGCAATCAAGGTGGCGCTCGAGACCGGCACGCGCCCCCTGGCCGCGGTGACCGCCCCCGCCTGCGGCCTGACCTTGCTTTCCGTGCGCTATAACCAAACAGCGGGGGCAAGCCCCTCTTCCTGACTTGTTCTTTTTTTGCAGCGCCTCGGGGCCGAACAAGTCAGGAAGAGGGGCTTGCCCCCGCTCTCGATGCTTTGCGAGAAAAATTTCTTTGAATTACCAATTGACAGCAACTCTCATAGAGTCAACAATGCCTCATTTATGCTTTCTGACTTCGCCGGTGTAATTCAAAAAGGAACGCGAGAAGAGTCGCTGCTCGCCGCGGTGGCGTGGGATCGTCTGCCGCGCCATGTCGCCATCATCATGGACGGCAACGGCCGTTGGGCGGCGCAGCGCGGTCAGCCACGCATCGCGGGCCACCGGGCCGGCGTCGAGGCCGTCCGCGCCGCTGTGGACACCGGCGCGCGGCTGGGCCTGGGCGCGCTGACCTTGTACGCGTTCTCGACAGAAAACTGGAAGCGACCGCGCCTTGAAGTTGATGCGCTGATGCGCATGCTGCGTCGCTATATTCGAATCGAGCTCGACGAGATCGATCGCCAAAACATCAAGTTTCAAACTATCGGACGAATCGGCGCACTCGCTGAAAACGTGCGTAAAGAAATTCAGCGTGCCACCGAACAGACCGCAAGAAACAAAGGCATGGTCCTGTCGGTAGCGTTGAACTACGGCGGACGCTCAGAGATCGTCGACGCCACGCGGGCAGCAGTGAGACGCCTGATGGACGAAGGAAGTCGACCGGATGAATTAACCGAAGAGCGTATCGCCAACGAGCTTTACACCCGCAATCTGCCCGAGCTCGATCTACTCGTGCGCACCAGCGGTGAGCTGCGCATCTCTAATTTCCTACTTTGGCAAAGCGCGTACAGCGAGATCTACGTCACCGAAACCCTCTGGCCCGACTTCCGCCGCGTTCACCTGCTCGAAGCCATCGTCGACTACCAGCGCCGCGATCGCCGGTTCGGAGGATTGAAGCTCGTCGTGAGTAAACAGTAGGACCACATCGTTCTATTCTCAGTTGCGGACTGTAGAGGATTCAAATATAATCCTGAGTCAAGGAGTTCACTCACATGAAAGTATTTATTACTCACTCCCATGGCAACAGACCATTGGTGCGGCAGGTCGTCAGAACTCTCAAGCAAGCAGGCTTGGAGGTTTGGGACGATGAATACGATACCTACCCCAGTGACAATTGGGCCAAGGTCACCGGTGAAGCCCTGGAACAATCAGACGCATTGGTTGTTCTGATCACGCCTGACGCTCTCGATTCGGTTATCGTTCATCGAGACGTTTCTTTTGCGCTTAGTAATATCCAGTTTGAGTATCGCGTGATACCGGTGCTCGTGGGCGTTGAGCAAAGCGTAGCGGCGAAGAGTTTTAGCTGGATTATACGCAACCTGGATCTGATCATAATGCCCGTCTCCGATGGGCATCAGGAGGGTATTGACAAAATAACTCATGCACTTCAGGCCCTTAAGGCTGTAGCCTAGAGAAGTTTCCTAATACCTCACGACAATATGTTTCCTCACCCAAAAGAAGTCTTTCTTTCGTATTCCAGTCTGGACTGGGAATTTGCAGAAAAAATAGTAGAACTCCTCCGCCGACACGGCGTTCCCGTATGGTATGGTCCGAGCAGCATCCGGGGCGCTCAACAATGGCACGATGAGATTGGTGATGCATTGGAACGATGCGACTGGTTTGTTATTCTGGTCTCACCTAATTCGATGAAATCCAAGTGGGTAAGACGAGAACTTCATTTTGCTTTAGATGAAGATCAGTATGACAAGAGCATTGTCCCTGTTATCATTCAAGCCGGTAATTACCGTAAATTCTCCTGGACTTTCCGTTCATATCAGTTCGTCGATTTCACACAAGACTTCGAGAAAGGATGCCGTGCCCTATTGCGCACCTGGGGCATCGGCTATCAGGCCATCAACCCTGATGCCTAACTGAATGAAACGAATCCTAACCGCGGTCGTCGTTTTACCTTTCCTGATCGCTTCAATTCTTATTTCTTCTTTGTGGTGGGTGTTTGTGTTGCTCGCGGCGGCCGCGATGGTGCTGGGCCTCTGGGAGTTTTACCTGCTCGCGAAGAAACTCAAGATACAGCCCGATGTCGCCGCGGGTTATCTTGCCGGCGCGGCACTGATAACGATTCCCATACAAAACGATCCGGCGAACGTGCTGCTGGTCCTGTTCGTGATCCTTCTAGCGACGATCGGAACGTTGATCGCCGCGACGCTGCGTGGCGCGCCATTTGAAAAAATGATTGCGTCAGTTGGCTCAACGCTGCTCGGTGTGTTGTATATCCCGCTGCTCGGCAGTCATCTCGTCGCACTGCGCACAGGCTTTCCCCAGCCACTCTCGGCGGACCTGCTGTCGTTCTTTTTCCTCGTCCTGATGGGTTCAGACGCAGGCGCTTACTACACCGGCCGCGCGCTCGGCAAACACAAACTCGCCCCGTCAATCAGTCCCGGTAAAACCTGGGAAGGCGCCGTGGGAGGCATCGTCGCCGCACTCGCGATGGCCGCCCTCGCCCATTTCTGGTTCTTCCGTGAGCTTCCACTCAAATTCATGCTGCCCCTCGCCGCGATCATGGCCATACTGGGAATTTTCGGCGATCTGACGGAAAGCGCACTCAAGCGTGGCGCGGGTGCGAAAGATGCCGCCAACATCCTTCCGGGTCATGGCGGCATACTCGATCGTCTCGATAGCTTGCTCTTCAATGCGCCAGTCATCTACTATTTTGCACGCTTCTACTTCCCAAGCTGACGCTTAAGAAGAAAGCTGATGACCACTAAGAAAATCCTGCTGGTTATTGGTGGAGTGGTCCTCGTGCTTGGTTTTCTGGTGATCTGTTTTGTGGGAGCCATTGTCGGGTTTGCTCTGTACCAGGTGGGCAACAGCGAAGCGGCATCGCGCGCGCGGGATTTTCTGCGCCGCAGTGAGAAGCTACAGGCCGATATCGGGCCGGTGAAAGACTTTGGCAGCATCGTCACTGGCAAGATCAGCCTGAATGAGAATACCGGTTCGGCAATATTGTATTTGAAAGTGATCGGTGAACGAAAGACAGTTAATGCAACGGTTAATTTAATGTTGAGTAACAGGAGATGGGTCGTAACTGACGCCGCTTACGTTAACTCGTCTGGAATGACAGTCAGTCTTCTTAACCCCTACGAAACAAAAGTTCTCATCCCCCTGTTGGTTGCATGATTGATTCATTAACGAATACCACTGGAGTTGCGATCCTGGGTTCGACCGGATCCATCGGGTGCAATAGCCTGCGCGTGATCGAGTCGTTGACTACACGGCGCATGCACGTCGTCGCGCTTGCGGCGGGAACAAACGTCGAGCGTCTCGCGGATCAGATCGCGACGCACTTGCCCGAAGTTGTTTCAGTGGACAACGAAACTGCCGCACACGATCTGCGGGCGATGCTCTTCGCGCGCGATGTTGATCTGCCGCGCATCGTTACGGGGGAAGCCGGACTGATCGAAGTCGCAACCCACGCACAGGCTGACTGCGTTATCTCTGCGACAGTTGGCGCCATCGGTTTTGTGCCTACCCTAAAAGCACTCGAGATGGGCAAGCGCGTTGCACTCGCCAACAAAGAAACCCTCGTGATGGCGGGCGAGCTGATGACCGAGGCGGCGCGTAAATCAGGCGCGGAGCTGTTGCCGGTTGACTCCGAGCACAACGCTCTCCATCAGTGTCTGAGAGGCGAGCGACGCGAAGAAGTGCGACGCATCATCCTGACTGCCTCCGGTGGACCATTTCGCACAAAGAACAAGGCTGAGATGGAACATGCGACCGTGTCGGAAGCGATGCAGCATCCGACCTGGAACATGGGCGCGAAGATCACGATCGACTCGGCCACTCTGATGAACAAAGGCCTCGAAGTAATCGAAGCGCGCTGGCTATTTGGATTTGGACCGGGCGAGATCGACATACTCGTACATCCCGAATCAGTCGTGCACTCGATGATCGAGATGATCGACGGCTCCGTGATCGCGCAGATGGGCGTCACTGACATGCGCCACGCGATTCAGTACGCTCTGACGTATCCGGAGCGACATTCATGTCAGCTACCGCCACTGGATTTGACCGCAGTTTCCGGACTTCACTTCGAAGCCCCCGATCTGGAGCGTTTCCCGTGTATACGACTTGCTTACCGGGCGTTAACTGAGGGTGGAACGTTGCCTGCGGCGATGAATGCCGCAAATGAGGAGGCAGTCAGCGCGTTTCTGAATGAACGAATTGGTCTTACTGAAATCCCGCAAGTTATTGAAACCGTGATGAACGAGCACGTAAATCAACCCGCAAAAGACATCGACACCATTCTCGATGCCGACCATCAAGCCCGCGACTCCGCCTTGAATACAATCGAAGAATTTAGCCACGGATTTACGCGGATGAACGCGGATTGAGTCCGTGTTCATCGATTGATATCGTGGTAAACTCATTTTCGTTGCAACCCGACTCGATATCGTCGAGTCTAACTGTGGTTCTTGACGAAAGACTCTACGAGAAGGCCCTGAATGACCTATCTAATTTATATACTGGGATTTATCTTCATCCTCGGCTCCGCTGTTGTCCTCCACGAATTCGGCCATTTCATCGTTGCCAAACTCTTTAAAATCCGCGTGGAGACGTTTTCCGTCGGGTTTGGCCCGCGATTATTCGGCAAGAAGTGGGGA
>DATHTI010000414.1:0-8096 GCA_035463335.1 Pyrinomonadaceae bacterium
GAGCCCGCGATAGCGGGCGACAGCTGCCGCCCGCTATCGCGGGCTCGGAATTGTTTTTGTAATCGTAACCTGGGGCTTGCGCCCCAGGCTTTATGCTTTCGCCCGCTGTCGCGGGCTGATGAAAATGATTTGAGTTCAAAAATGTGCGGACAGTGGAAACAGATTACTTGCGCCCTCCTGCTGTGTTTGCTGTCCGCTCTTGCGATCAACGCGCAGGACAAGACAACTAAAGCTGCACCAAAGATTATTGGTTATACGGTCACGCTGCCTGACGGCTATTCGTTTGACGTTGACGAGATCATCAAGCAGGGTAACGAGACCTGGGTTCGCAAGGGCAATATCCAACGGCAAATCTCGGAACCGATCAAGTCAATCAAACCGATACTCGAGCAGCCAAAAGCCGAAGCAGCGGAAGCTGCGAAACCCGTCACCGCCCCGGCCGCGCCAGTCAATACCACTACGGCTGCTGTCGCCACCACCAAACCCACCGAACCGAATCCGATTTGGATTTATCTCGTGGATGGCGCGAAGTTCCGCGTGGATCAGGTTCAGGAACAGGCTGACGGCGCCTGGTACAGTCGTCAAAACGTCTCCATTTTCCTCGCGAAGGAGCGGATTTCCCGTATTGAATACGAAGCCCCGGGCGCGCCCGCGGTCAAGAGTAAAAATGCCGACTGGAGCTCCGGAAACTCCACAATTGACCAGCTAATCCGCACAAATGCGAACCGTTTCGGAATCGACCCCTATTTGGTCTTTTTAGTAATTGAGAAAGAGTCGCGTTTCCACACGCGCGCAGTCAGTCCAAAAGGGGCAATGGGCCTGATGCAACTGATGCCCGGCACAGCCCGCCGTTTAGGCGTTCGCAAGCCTTTCGACGCGGCTGAAAACATCAGAGGCGGCACCCAGTACATGCGGGAGCTGATGGATATGTTTGGAGGGAAAGTCGATCTGGTGCTGGCGAGTTATAATGCGGGCGAAGGCGCGGTGCTCAAGTATGGTCGCAATGTTCCCCCTTACCGAGAAACGCGCGACTACGTTAAGACGATTGGAAAACGCTACGGACTGACGGGCCGGCAACCGGGTTCACAAACCGACGTTCCGGAACCGCAACGCTGAGGGGGTGCGCGATGAAATCTTTCTTCCCCACAACTTTAATCACTTTACTACTGCTGGCCGGGTCGGCTTTTGGTGTGCAGGCGCAGACCAAAGACGAAGGCCCAATGACGAACGCTGAAGTTATCAAGCTCGTCAAAGCCGGCTTCAAAGAAAAAACGATCGTGCTGATCATCGCGTCGAGAATTCCGAACTTCGATCTCTCGTCGGATCGCATGATTCAACTGAAGCGCGCGGGCGTGAGCGAGAACATCATTGTCGCGATGCTGGCTCGTCAGGAAGGTAATGACGTGCCCACTGATGATTCGACCTCATGGGCCGACGATCCGTTCTTCAATTCGAAGGTTGATCCAAAGGATGGTGGGGGCACAAAAGGCTCTGGTTCCGGCTCTGACGGCAGCACAAATATCTTTGGCTCGAGCAGTGGATCGCGACAAAAGAACAGCACGCGAACAGGAAACGGCTCGGCGTCTGGCGAGAGCAACTTGTCCGGCAGCGCCACCGTGCGCATCCTGAGGCCACCGAGTGAAGCCGGCGGAAATTCCGGTTCACCAGCAAAACTCGAGAAGACCAAAAGCCTGACGAACGAGTCGATTGTCGAGATGGTGGAAGCAGGTTTCTCGGAAGGGACGATCATTCGTCGCATCGAGCAGTCGCCGGTCGAGTTTGATCTCGCGACGGACAAGCTGGATGCACTTCGTAAGAAACGCGTTAGCGACAAGGTAATCGTAGCGATGAAGGCTGCGATGGGTGAAGAAAAGTAAATCTGCGTAATCTGTGGATTAAGGAAGGTATGAGAGTACAAGCACTTCGTTGGATTGCGCTGCTTGTTTGTGCGGCGCTTTTATTTTCCGTTGCGAGCGCGCAGCGGAAAGGCCAGCGACAGACTAAGCCTCAGCCAAAACCGAAGGCTACGCCTGCCCCACAGTCGTCGCTTGAAACCATGGGACCACCTCCTCCGGTTCCCAGCTTAAAAAAACAACCTGAACAGGAAGTCAGTGCTGGTGACGTTGTTTCCGTCGATACGACTGAAGTGATGTTCCCGGTTACGGTGCGCGATTCGAACGGGCGGCTCGTCAATGATTTGACGCGCAATGATTTCCGCGTGTTCGAGGACGGTGCGATGCAACCGCTTAGCGATCTTGCTTTGCGACAGGTGCCGGTTGACGTGGTGTTGATGGTCGACGCTTCGTCGTCAGTCGCGAACAATCTCGACGACTTTCGCCGCGCGGCGCAGGGTTTTGCGGCGCGTCTCGAAGCGGACGATCGCATCAGCCTGATCAAGTTTGACGATCGGATCGAGCTGCTGCAGGACTGGACCAGGAGCCGGTTTCAACTGCAGCGTGCTTTGAATCGTATCGAGCCGGGCATGTTCACGCGTTTCAACGATGCGTTGCAGCTCGCGGCAAAAGAACAGTTTGGGCCGGCGACGAAATCGCGTCGCGCCGTGATCGTGTTGTCGGACGGTATCGACAACGGCCAGGGCACCACGACTCTGGAAACTGCATTGCAGTCACTAATCCGGGCGCAGGTAGCGGTTTACATCGTCGCCAATACCGAGATCTCGCGTGCGGCGAAGCGCGCGGAGCTCGATACGTTGCTGGGCGGGAGTGAGTCGTCGATCAGGTTCAACCAGGTGAATATCGATCGTTTGCGGCTCGGGTTGAAGGTCCTGGACCAGAGTGAAGAAAACCTGGCCCAGCTCGCGAAAGCGACGGGTGGACGTTTGTACCGGCCGCTCACGTTTGATGCGCTCGAGTCGACGTATGCGGAAGTGGCGGAAGAGCTGCGACACCAGTATGCGTTGTACTTCACGCCGTTGAACAAAGCGCGTGATGGAAGCTTTCGCCGCGTGCGTGTCGAGATGGCGAATCCGGCCTTTCAACCGCAAACGCGCGTCGGCTACTTCGCCCCGAAGAGTTAGTTAATTGATTTAGGTACTGCGGGTCGAACTGTAGGGGTGGCCCTCCGTGGCCACCCCAGTGTATGAGTTCAACGCTGGGGCGGCCTCGGAGGGCCGCCCCTACAGTTGCTTTCTACGTACGTAATGCTACGGAAAGTCGCATTCTGGTTAGTGCTAACCGTACTGACCTGCACGTGTGTCTACGCGCAGGAAACCAAAGACAAAGCACCCGCGAAGGAAGACAAGCCACAGCCACTCACGATCTTCCTCGCTACCGGTCACACGCTCCTCGTCGACGAAGTGAGCGAGAGCTCGGATGGCTACTGGTACAAGCGCGGTAACATCACGACGTTTCTCGATCGCGAACGCGTCACGCGTATCGAACACCCGAAACCCGAAGGCGAAGCGACAACGACCCCACAACAAGCGCCCGGCAAGTGGAGCCTCGCCGAAGCATCGAAAGTTGAGAAGTTCTTCGTCACGAAGTTCGGGCGGCCGCTGCCGACCACAGCCTTCGGACAATCAGATTTACACACGCGCTGGGGATTGGACCATCGCAACGGTATGGACGTTGGTCTGCATCCCGACAGCGTTGAAGGCCGCGCCTTGATCGAATTTTTGCGCGCCGAGTCGATTCCGTTTTTGGTCTTTCGCGGCCCGATTCCCGGCGTGGCCACCGGACCTCATATCCACGTCGGAAACAGATCATCGAGATCCTACGGCCGTTAACCGGTTTCAATTGTTGTCCATACTTTTTGAGGATTAAAGCGATGAAATTCCTCGAGTTTCCCCATCCTGAGGGCGGCAGAATGATCGTCCACATCGATCACATCACGAGCGCGGTCTATCGCAAGGGCGAAGGCGACGTCAAGACGCGCCTGGGCCTCGATCTCGATCAACGCCAGAACGACATCGTGATCTTCGGCGACGACGCCGAGAAAACGTGGCAGGAGCTGCAACAACTCAAGAACGAAACTTAATCTACCTTTTGTGCTTCTTGTGCCTTTTGTGGCTAATAACTCTTTGTGCCTCTTTGCGGCATGAATCAGGATTCGAAAAAAAAACCAGCTCCTTCCAACGACCCACTCTCCGAACAGTGGATAGATCTCCGACTGATCGCGGGGATGCGCGTCGTGCTGGGCACCTCCGCACTGCTCGTCCTTCTCATTGGACCAGTTCGCCCACTCGGCTGGGACATGCCGACGTATTACATCCTTGTTCTGTATTCGCTGTACGGCCTGGTGATCTATCACCTGTCAGTTCGTCGCAATCCGCTTGTTGCTCACCGGGCGCTGCCGTGGCTCGATATGCTGTGGTACCTGCCGCTGCTCGCCTTTACACGTGACATCAACAATCTCTTTTACTACTTCTTCTTTTTCTCGATCATCGTCGCGTCGTTCAGTTGGGGACTCACCGACGGCCTGCGATTGACGCTCGCATCCGCTGCCATCTACACGATCGTTGGTTTACTTACAGGCCTACGTGACCGCTCACTCGACGAGGTCTTGATGGCGCCGATAGGTTTGCTGATCTTTGGGTACATCATCGCGCGCTGGGGTGGTTATCACACCCAGTTGAAAAACCGTCTGAAACTGCTGAAGGAGGTGACGATCTTTTCCAATCCTCGCTTCGGCATCGATCGGACCATCAAAGCGATCCTCGAAAGTATTCGGGCTTTCTACGATGCCGAGTCTTGTGTACTCGTCGTTCCCGGCAAACCGGATGACGCAGAGAGTTACCAGATGTATCGCGTGGCTCGTGGCATACACCTGAGCAGGTCCGCGCCGCCCGAGATCGGTCAGGAAGCGGCCGCGCAGTTTCTCTCCCCTTCCCTGGATTTCGCCGTCATCTACAGGAAAAACGGGTCTGCGTACACGCGCTTGTTCGACGTCAAGTCGCGCGTGTTTTCTGACACCAATTCCACGAGCAGCGAGAAGCTCGCCGGCATGCTTGAAGCGCAGAGATACCTGTCAGTACCGGTTTACTATCGGCACCAGGCAGTGGGCCGGCTTTACATAATCGATGGTCCGGAGCGTATCGACAGTACTGACATGGATTTCATGTTGCAGTTGATGGACCATGTGACGCCGGTGATGGAAAACATCCGGCTGATCGACAATCTCGCGTCGGATGCCGCGGAACAGGAACGCCAGCGCATCGCTCACGATATTCACGACAGCGTCATTCAGCCTTATCTCGGTTTACAGTTTGGCCTGGCAGCGCTCGATCAGAAGCTGGAAGCCGGCCAGATAGGTATTCGCGAGGACGTGCAGGAGCTACTTGACTAAACAAACCACGAGCTCGCGGAGCTGCGACGTTTCGTCTGGGGACTGCGCGCGAATGAAGAGCGAACCGACGTTCTGTTGCCTGCGATCGAGCGTTACGCCGAGCGTTTTTCAGTCGTCACGGGAATCAAAGTTGACGTGGCTGCGTATGGCAAAGTGAAGGTTAACGATCGCCTGGCTGCCGAGTTGTTCCAGATTGTCGCGGAGGGCCTGAGCAACGTCAGGCGTCATGCCTTTTGTCGCGACGCGCGGGTTGAGATATCGTGTAAGGAGACTTCGCTGCTGTTACAGATTAAAAACAGCAGGCCACGCACTGGCGCGAACCCGGATGGCGAACGCGGCGAGGGGAACGAAGGCGTAAAATCGTTTCGCCCGCATTCGATCGCCGAGCGCGCCGCCTCTCTCGGCGGAGATACGCAAGTGTTTGTTGATGACAAAGACTACACCGTAGTTAGTGTCGGAATCCCCCTGTAGCTTTTTGGAGTTCAGCATGACTGCTCGTCCCATAACTATCATGATAATTGACGATCACGTCGTCATCCGTAGCGGATTACGCATGTTGATCGAGCACGACCAGCGGATGAAGGTCGTGGCCCAGGCCGGAAGCAGAACTGAAGCACTCGAGCGTGCTGCCAGCACGAATCCGGATGTGATCATTTTGGATCTTTTGCTTGGTGACGACGATGGTCTTTCGTTCCTGCCCGAGCTCTGCCAGGCGAGTCCGAGCTCGCGCGTGCTCGTGTTAACAGGAGTGCAAAATCCCGACGCGCATCGTCGCGCGATTCGTCGTGGCGCGATGGGAATCGTGTTGAAAGAGCACGCCGCGGACAAGCTGCTGAAAGCCATTATGAAGGTGAGCGAGGGCGAAGTGTGGATCGAGCGCTCGATGATGGGCAGCATGATCCACGAGTTTAATAAGCCCGCGATGGTGGACCCTGAAGTGACGAAGATCGAATCGCTCACCGATCGCGAACGTGAAGTGATCGCCCTCATTGGAGAAGGGCTGAAGAACAAGCAAGTCGGCGAGCGATTGTTTATCAGTGAAACCACCGTGACTCATCACCTCAGCTCCGTATTCTCGAAGCTGGAAGTGTCTGACCGGCTCGAGTTGATCATCTACGCCTTCCGTCACGGCCTCGCTAAAATGCCTAAGTAAATTCCTTTATCCACAGATTACGCAGACTGTTAAAGGGAATCTGTGTAATCCGTGGATGAAGTTTTAAAGAAGTCTTGTAAATCTTCATAGGCAGAAACATGCCAGAGAAATAGGCAAAGACCTCCATTGCCAGCAAAATCCGCCAACCCCATAATCCGACTGGAAGCCTCAACACCTGCCGGTATGGATTGTCATGGAGCCTGCGCCGATCAAAATTCGAATCCTTATAGTCGACGATCAGTTAGTGGTGCGTGAGGGTCTTCGTATGCTGATCGAGAACCATCCCGGCACTAAGGTCGTGGCGATGGCCAGCACTCGCTCCGAAGCACTCGACATCCTCACTCGCGAAGCGTGCGATCTGATCATTCTCGATCTCGAGCTCGGCGGTTACAGCGCTACTTCTTTCATACCTCAGTTGCGTGAAGCGGCGAGAAATTCGCGCGTGCTGGTGTTGACCGGAACGCGTGATTCCGCAATTCATCAAAAGGCGGCCCAACTCGGCGCGATGGGTGTGGTGCTGAAAGAAGACGCTGCTGACCTGTTACTCAAGGCAATCGAGAAGGTCTACAGAGGCGAAGCCTGGCTCGATCGCGTAACGCTGGGGAACCTGCTTTTCCAAATGTCGAATCAGGACAAAGATTCACAGGATCCACGCGCGAAGAAGATCTCTTCACTAACGGACCGCGAACGACAAGTCATCGCGTTGATCGCCGAGGGATTAAAAAACCGCCAGATTGCGGAACGACTCTTCATCAGTCCGACCACTGTCACACATCATCTCAGCTCAATCTATTCCAAGCTCGGCGTTTCCGATCGTCTCGAGCTCGTCATCTACGCCTTCGCCAACAAACTCGCAAAGATGCCGGAGTAAGACAAGCGTACTACTCGTCAAACGGTGGACTACAACTGTAGGGGCGGCCCTCTGTGGCCGCCCCAGGTTGCCACATTGTGTTTCCACGCTGGGGCGGCCACGGAGGGGCCGCCCCTACGGTTGCACCGACCTAACTGTCTACCGCATGCAACATCGCGGCAAAGCAACGGGCAACAAGTTGCCGGAGCTAATGTGCTCATTAATCCGGCAAAAAATTCAACATTTCCGCCCCTAAAATCGGCAACCTTGGCCCTTGTAGCGCAACGGCAAGCTGACTAATCTTCGGTCTCAATTAACTGCGCTACAAGGCCAGAACCTGGGCGCAAGATCTTTCAACACCAGGAGTAATTCCTTCTAGTCCCCGAACAGCGGTTTTCCTTAACCAGCCCAAGCCCGTCTGTTCCCTGGCAAGCCCGAATTCTCCCGCTCTTTCAAAAATCCGACACTTCATGAACTCAAAACTCCAAGTGTCAAGAACCCGACCACAGTAATTGTGTGTGCAACACGCAAGGAGGATCTCCCGTGAGTAATAAGCCAAACTTTTGGAAAATGATGATGGGCGTAGTCGTGCTCAGCCTTTTCGTAATTGCCACCTGGGCTGCGACGTCCGCTCGCTTAACCAGCGCGGTGAAGACCACGCGCTCAACTGATAACTCTGCGACTAAACCATCCAACCTCTTAACCTCACTGACTGCACCAGCCGGTGATCCCATCGCTGGTGTGTTCGAGCTGGATGGGAATATTTTCGAAAGCGGCGTTCCCGGAGAC
>DATHTI010000415.1:0-5754 GCA_035463335.1 Pyrinomonadaceae bacterium
TGGCGAGGTGATGGAGGGCGGCTGGGCCACGCGACAGTTTGATTACGGCGGCCCGATAACCACGCTTCAGGACATCCACGGCCGTCTCGCTTACCAGATTCTTTATCAACGCGACAAGGCGCTCCCCTACTCGCAAAACCAACTCGTGCAGGAAGCCACGAAGATTCCGCAAAAGGCGTTCGAGGCTTACGTCAAGGCGGTGCAGTTGCCATTGCGCTCTGACGTGCGCGCGAATTATTTGAAGAACGCGCTGCGGTTCTATGCTGAGTCGCTTGGCGGCGCAGTCTACCCGCAAGCTGCTTTCGAGCTGGGCCGCGGTTATATGGACCTCGGCAAATGGAAGGAAGCGACTGAGTATTTTTCCAAGCTCCAGAAGAAAGAGCCGCACTACGCTGAAGCCGCTTTCTACGCCAGTCTCGGTTACACAAAACTCGGTGATTACGGCCGCGCGCTCGCGACAGTTGTGCCGCTTTCGAGCGATCTGCCACTAATCGCTGTTTACAACAATGCCGGCGCAGTTGCAGTTCAGGCGGCACGAGAGAACAGGAACAATGAAGAGCGTACACGCCTGTTGAACCAGGGAATGGATTTCCTGGGCCAGGCTTCGAAGTCAGCGCCGACCGATCAGATGGTCAACTTCAATTACGGTTATGCGCTGTTTCTTTCAGGCAAACACAAGGAAGCCGCTGAACGCTTTCGGCCCGTGATCACTGCAGACCAGCAGGACGGGCAAGCGTATTTCCTCTTCTCCAAATCACTCGCGAAACTCGGCAACACCGAGGCTGCGACCGCTGCCGACGATATGGCGCGGCGATACCTCCGCAATGCGTATGCGAAGTGGGAAACTGAATGGCAGAAGTCGGGGACCACGAGCGGCGTTAACCTGCGCATGCGCGACGTGCTGAATCGTGAGGAAGTGTTTGGATTACAGCGCGAAACGAACATCACCGCGGCGATGGGCTCGCCGAGCTCGGCGACGCAGGATCTGCTCGTGAAAGCTCGCGATCTTTACCAGGCCGGACGCGATGAAGAAGCATTACCCGAGTTGCATCGCGTCGTGATGATCGAGCCGACGAATGCGGAAGCTTATTTACTCAGCGGTCGCATCAATCTTCGTCGCAGCGATCAGGAAGCAGCGATCGCGGCGTTGAAGACGGCCATCTTCTGGGATCCGAAACTCATCGACGCCCACATTCTTCTGGGCAAGATCTTTCTCGAACGAGGCGACCGCGGCGAGGCACGGAAGTACGCGCTGAGCGCCATCGCCATCGATCCGAACAATCAGGAAGCCATCGCTCTGCAACGACAGGTCACAATGGGCAACTAGTGGCACGCCGTGTGCTCAAGGAGAAGCGGCACGACACGGAAACGAGGTTTAGCCGATGTCCCCCGCCGCCAACATTCCCTGAGCGCCGCCTGCCGCTGCGCCAGCTAACCTTCCGAGCGTTCCTTCAGTGCTTCCCCCCGAAACGTGGACCTGGTCAGAAATGACCGGGTCTTCCCGCTTTTAAAGCAGGCCACAAGAGGCACAAAGCACAAAAGAAGAATTTAGAGTTCAACCGTCTCGGTCTTTAGGCGAGCAAGCTAAAGCTTGAACTCTAAACTTTTCCGTTTTGTGCTTTTTGTGCCTTTTTGTGGCTTGACGAAATTTGTCACTTTGACAGTGACGCTTTCTGTCTTTTTGCGTCAATATTTGGCTAATTGACGTATTCGATTTACGATGTTCCGGTCAGTAAGAAAAAATTTTTTGCGGCGGATGACAAGGATCGATTTTCAGCATTCTGAGTGGGGCGCGGCAGCCGCCAGCGCACTACTTCTTATCCTCTCGTTTCCCAACTTCGAGTATTACCTGCTCGCGTGGATCGGGCTCGTTCCGCTGCTCGTCGTTATCGCGCGACGTCCGTCTGCCACGCGGGCGTTCATTCTCGGTTGGGCCGTCGGCTCAGTCTTCTTCTATGTCACGTGTTACTGGCTGTCGTATTCGATGATTCATTACGGCGGACTGCCGACTGCGCTCGCCTATCTATTACTCATCCCGGGCGCGATCGTCGTCGGTATCTTCCATGGCCTGTTCGCGCTGCTCGTCGCTCTCGCGATTCAGAAGTGGGGACGCATGGCGCTCCTGCTCGCGCCCATCTTCTGGACCGCATTCGAATGGGTTCGTCTCGGCGTCACGGGCCAGCTCTGGAACGCACTCGGCTACTCGCAGGCCTACAACCCCGCCCTTATCCAGTCAGCAAACTGGGGCGGGGTTTACGCCGTTAGCTTTTTCATCGTCACAATTAATTCGTTAGTCGCTCTGCTAATACTCCGCAGGACCAGGGTGACCGTCGTCACAGCCGTGCTGATGTGGGCTGCTGTCCTATTTGTTAACGTGAGTTCATCGCCCAATTTCAGTAATTACTCTTCGGACACACTCGGCACGAACATCATCGCGGTGCAGCCAAACGTACCGATGAATCCCGTCAAGAGTGCCGGGGAGATTGAGGCACTCGTCCAACGTCATGTATCACTGAGTCAAACGGCGCTGGCTCGACTCGGCAATGCCGCAGGACCACGAATCGTGATCTGGCCCGAGTCGCCGATGAACTTCACCTACTCTTCCGACAAAGCACTTCAGGAGTTCGTCGCAAACTTCACGCGACAGAACCACACGTCGCTGCTCTTCAACTCACTCGAGCCCGCCCCAAACGACGGCGACTACAATTCCGCGCTGCTCGTAAATGAAGAGGGCCGCCTGATCTCGCAGTATGATAAGATTCGCCTAATGCCGTTTGGCGAATATGTGCCGCTCCCTCAATGGTTACCGGGAGCTTCTTTGATAAGTGGAATCGTTGGTGAGTTCACTCCGGGCAGCAACTACACGTTGATGCCGTTCGGTGATCGCAAGGCCGGTGTCTTCATCTGCATCGAGTCAGCCTATCCATGGATTGCGCGGCGGCTCGCTCACGATGGAGCCGGCGTGCTGATCAACATCTCAAACGACGGGTATCTCGGACCGACAGCCGTGATGCGACAACATCTCGCGAACGCGATCTTTCGCGCGGTGGAAAACGGGCGACCAGTGCTGCGGGTTACGAACACGGGCTTATCGGCGTGGATCACCGAAGGTGGCCGCGTCCGCGAGCTGACGCAGCCGTTCCAGGCGGATGTTCGGGTGTGGACGAATCATCCGGGGGAAATACGGAATACTTTCTACACGCGGCACGGTGATTTGTTCGTGCACATTTGCGCGGTGATTACTTTGATAATCTTTGTCGCTACATTGCGACGGAAGTCTTGGACCAACTATGGACCTGCAATCGATTCAAGAGCTACGAACGAACTTTGACGCCCTCCGCGCACGTGTGGACCAGCTCGGGAGGTTTCTTTGATGTCCCTGCACGTCGCGAGGAGTTGAACCGGATCGAAGCCCAAGCCTCGTCGCCCGACTTCTGGAGCGACCAGGAGGCCGCGCAGAAGTTACTGCAAGTTCGCAGTCAACTCGAGAAAAAGATCCAGCGCCAGGAAGAGTTCGAATCACAAGTCGCCGACGCTGAAGTGCTCTTTGAGTTTGCGGAAGAAGACGAGTCGTCAATCAAAGAGCTGCAATCGTTACTCGAACGGCTCGAGCACGAGTTGAGCCAGGCCGAAACCGAAATGCTGCTCGCCGGCGACAACGATCGCCGCAACGCTATTTGCACGATTCATCCGGGCGCGGGTGGCACCGAGTCGCAGGACTGGGCCGAGATGCTGCTGCGCATGTATCTCAAGTGGGCCGAGCAACGCGGCTTCAAAGCCGAAGTGCTCGAGTATCAACCAGGCGAGGAAGCGGGACTGAAGAGCGTTACATTCAGAGTTGAAGGTGAATACGCCTACGGGCTTTTAGCAGCCGAAGCCGGCGTACACCGCCTTGTCCGCATCTCGCCTTTTGATCAGGCTGCCCGGCGACATACATCATTCGCGTCTCTGTTTGTCTATCCCGAGATCGACGAGGACATCGAAGTAGAGATCAACGACAAAGACTTGCGTGTCGATACGTATCGCGCGACTGGCGCGGGCGGACAACACATTAACACTACCGATTCAGCAGTTCGTATTACTCACATACCGACCGGGATCGTTGTTTCCTGTCAAAACCAACGTTCACAACATCAAAATCGAGCAGTCGCCATGCAGGTGCTGCGCTCACGTCTTTATGAACTCGAGTTGGAACGACGGCGCGCCGAAACCGCCGAGCTCGAAGCCAACAAGGCCGACATTTCATTCGGGTCCCAGATCAGAAGCTATGTGCTGGCACCCTATCAGCTCGTAAAAGACACTCGCACTAAGCTGGAACGAGGTAACGTCGAGGCAGTGCTCGGCGGCGACATCGACGACTTCATCAAAGCCTACCTGCTCGCTCGCAAGGCAGCGTAGGCATTTCAGTTTGCGTTGGAGCTTTTGAATGGCAACACACATTGAACAAAAGCCGCGCGTGATTCTTCCGCGCGCCAGTCGTGGCAACGAGATCCTCGCGATTCTCTTCATCGCGTTTGGATTACTGCTGGCGCTCTGCCTCATCTCGGCCGCGTTCTATCCAAACGATCCGTCGTGGAACTCTGCGGGCGGCGCTGAGACGCGCAACTGGGCCGGATCGATCGGCGCGAACGTTGCCGCCACCGGTTTCCAGCTTATCGGTCTCGCTGCTTTCCTGTTGCCGTTGCTTCTGTTCGCCGCTGCCTGGCGACGCTTTCACACGGCGACGATTCATCGTCCGTGGATGCGGATCGCCGGGCTCGTGATCCTCGTTGTATCAGCGTCGGCGCTGTTGTCGATCTCACAACTGCGCCCGTTGTTTGATTCGAGTGTGCAACCTGGTGGACTGCTTGGTGCCGTAGTCGCGCAGGGACTTGCGAGTGGGCTTAGTAATGTTGGCGCGACGGTGTTGCTGATCGCGATAGCAGCGACCGGATTGCTGCTGGCGACGAATTTCTCGTTTGTGCGACTTTACGAGATCCTCGCGAGCACGATCGGATCGCGGTTCGCGTTTGTCGGCAAGCTGCCGGAACGTTTCCAAGCGTGGCGCGAGATGCGTGCTCAGCGTGTGCGGCTGAAGAAAGAGACCAGGGCTGCCATCAAGGCTGAGCGCGAAGCGGCGAAGAACGCGCTGAAGCAGACTGTGAATTTGACGGCTGCGGAGCGGGTTGCGGATTTCATGAAGGAGCCGATCAAGCCCGCAGAACCGGTGCCTGCTATTCGCACTGAAGCGAAGTCTTCTATTGTGGAACCACAAGCAAGCGCAGTCGCGGCCAGTGCAAGCGCGGGTGTTGGCGTCGCGACGCCTCCAGCGACAGTCGTCACCGGAAGATCAGGCAGGCGCTCGATCTTTCCTTCTGATGTTGCCGAGGAAGACGATGCGGAAGAGATGGTCAAGGGCGCCTCCGTGCTGCGCGTGAAAGCCGAAGCGCCTGCCACAAGCAAACTGCCGTTTGATTCTACGCGTCGCGTTAATTACAGCGATTACGGATTGCCGCCACTCGAGTTTCTCAACGAAGCGCCGCCACACAGCGAGCAGGCTGACACGGAGCTTTTGAGTCTTGCCACACGGCTTGCGGAGAAGTGCAAAGAGTTTAATGTCACCGGACAGATCAAACACATCTGTCCTGGTCCGGTTGTTACGACTTACGAATTCAAGCCGGATCCGGGTGTGAAGTATTCGCGCGTGGTGTCGCTCGTTGACGATCTGTGTCTCGCGCTGAAAGCGGAGTCGATTCGCATCGATCGCATGCCGGG
>DATHTI010000416.1:0-7290 GCA_035463335.1 Pyrinomonadaceae bacterium
TGACGCTTGACGGCTACGCACGTGAGTGGACCAAAGGGAAACGAACGCTCTACTTGATCTACGAAGCGTATGATGGAATGGCGTTAACGGAGATGGAGCGACTCGGGGCCGAGGCGCACAAGCAATTCGAGATCGCTCACATCGGCATCGTCCACCGCACCGGCCGCATCGACATCGGCGAAACGAGCGTCGTCATTGCCGCCAGCGCCCCTCACCGCCGCGCCGCCTTCCAGGCGTGCGAATGGGCCATCAAAGAGCTCAAACGCACCGTCCCCATCTGGAAAAAAGAGATTTACGAAGGTGGGGAAGAATGGGTAACCACGGATTCCACGGAAGATTAAGACACGGATGAACACGGATCTGATCCGCGTTCATCCGTGTCCGTGTTATCCGCGTTCATCCGCGGTTTCGGTTTCTTCATCCGCCGCGGCTTCGACGAGGGAGGCGCTCGTGACTTTATCGCCCGCGTCGGTCTTGATCAGGCGCACGCCCTGGGCGCTGCGACCGGTCTTGCGGATGTCGCCCGCCTCGAGACGGATGAGCTTGCCTTGCTGCGTGATGATCATGATCTCTGACTCGTCCTCGACCGGAAATACAGCAACCACCTTCCCGGTCTTGTCCGTCGTCTTCATGTTGATCACGCCCTTGCCACCACGCGTTTGCAGCCGGTAAGTCGTGATCGCAGTCTGCTTGCCGTAGCCCTGCTCGGAAACTGACAGCATTCGCTCCTTGTCTTCGGCTGAAACCGGGCAGACAGAAACAACATAGTCATCCTGACGCAGGTCGATGCCTCGCACGCCACGCGTCGCGCGTCCCATCGGTCTCACGTTCTTCTCATCAAAGCGAATCGCGAGGCCATTGTGCGTGGCGATGAAGATGCGCTTTGTGCCGTCAGTCAAAACAACATCGAGCAAACAATCACCCTCATCGACATTGATCGCGATGATTCCATTCGTGCGAATGTTCTGAAAATCAGCCAGCGACGTCTTTTTGATCACACCTTTGCGCGTGACCATCACAACGTAGCGGCCTTCCGCAAACTCGCGCACCGGAACCACGCCCGCGAGCTTTCGATCCGACGGTATGTTGATAAGGTTCACGACCGCCTTACCGCGCGCAGACGCCGCCGCATCAGGCACTTCGTGAACTTTCAACTTATAAACCATGCCATCGTCAGTGAAGATCATCAGGTACGCATGCGTCGAAGCAATGAATAGGTGCTCAACAAAGTCGCCGTTCTTCGCCGCCGCACCGAAGCGACCTTTACCACCGCGACCCTGGCGCGAGTAAGTCGTGATCGGCGTGCGCTTGATGTAACCACTGTTCGTGACGGTGATCGCTACATCTTCATCGGCAATGAGATCCTCGATCGAAAGCTCCACGCCTTCGTCAACAATCTCCGTGCGACGCTCGTCACCAAAATCTTTCTTAACTTCCTCGAGCTCTTTGGCGATCACGCGCCGGAGCGAGCGCTCGTTGCCGAGAATCTCTTCAAGCTCGGCAATGTGCTTGATGACCTGCTCGTACTCGTCGATGATCTTCTGTCGCTCGAGTGCTGATATTCTTCGCAGTTGCAGATCGAGAATCGCCTGCGCCTGAATTTCCGAAAAGGCGAGACTCTCCATCGTCTTCTGCATCCGCCCCAGGTACGTCTTGAGCTGTACGTCAGACGGCACGCCCTTCCACGCTTTTACTTCGCTCGTCGTTTGCAACTGGCCCATCAGCCACTGTCGCGCTTCGTCAACCGAGCGTGAATTACGAATGAGCGTGACGATGTAATCGAGCGCATCAATCGCTTTCGTGAGCCCTTCGAGGATGTGCGCGCGGGCGCGGGCTTTGCGAAGCTCGTACTCAGTCCGCTTGCGCACGACCTCGCGACGAAACTCGATGAACGCCTCGAGCATCTGCTTGAGATTCAGGACACGCGGCTGTCCATTGACGATCGCGAGATTGATCACGCCAAACGACGACTGCATCGGCGTCAGCTTGTAGAGCTTATTGAGCACGACTTGCGGCACCGCATCACGTTTCAGTTCGACCACAATGCGCATTCCAGTGCGGTCTGACTCGTCACGCAGATCGGAAATGCCTTCGATCTTTTTCTCGTTGATCAATTCGGCGATGCGCTCGAGCAAACGAGCTTTATTAACCTGGAACGGAATCTCGGTGATGACGATCGCGTCGCGCTCCTGCGCGCCGCGTCCGATCCGATCGATGCCGGCGCGCGCACGTAGCTGCAACACGCCGCGTCCCTCTTCATACGATTTCCTGATCTCTTCGCGACCGTAGATGAATCCGCCGGTTGGAAAGTCAGGGCCAGTCACGATCTTCGTGAGGTCCTGCACCGTAACCTCAGGATCTTTCAACAACGCGAGGGTCGCTTCTACGATCTCGGTGATATTGTGCGGCGGGATCTTCGTCGCCATTCCAACCGCGATACCGTCTGAACCATTGATCAGCAAATTCGGAACACGCGTCGGTAAAACTGTCGGCTCACTCAGCGACTCGTCATAGTTTGGCTGAAACGTAACTGTCTCTTTTTCGATGTCGGCAAGGACTTCATTCGCCAAACGCGCCATGCGAATTTCCGTGTAACGCATCGCCGCTGCCGCATCGCCATCGACCGATCCGAAGTTGCCTTGTCCATCAATCAGCGGATAGCGCATCGAGAAGTCCTGCGCCAGACGCACAATCGTGTCGTAGACCGGCATGTCGCCATGCGGGTGATACTTACCGATAACATCGCCGACGATACGCGCGCTCTTCTTATAGGCCTTGTTGTAAGTGTTGCCGAGCTCGTGCATGGCCCACAACACGCGCCGGTGCACGGGCTTCAAACCATCGCGAATGTCCGGCAACGCGCGGCCGATGATGACTGACATTGCATAGTCCAGATACGAGCGCCGCATCTCGTCTTCGATGTTTATGTGATTGCGTTCAGAAGTTGTTTCCATCTAAAAGCCTTTCCAAGTACAATCCGCCACGCAGTCAGGTGCCCGTCTCAAGAGATACTGACCTTAGTTTGGCGCTTTTTGGGGAAAGAAAACCGGGTGAAGCATCTGCTCAAAGTAGCCCGTATTTTAGCCTTTTTTGAGGGTGGTTGGCAACCACGAAACAGGCGAAAACCCTAATAAAATCAATAGCTTCGTGTAGCCACTCCCGACGTTTTTCACGTCCGTCGGCTCCCATGAGTGAACAACGAAAATATAAGCGAATTCGCGAGCGACTCGCACTCACGTTACCCGTGCGGATTCGTGGTCGTGAGACGCTGGCTTTTGAGTGGAATGAGGTGACGAGACTGACGAACGTGACGCCTTTCGGCGCCGGTTTCACGCTCAGACATCCCACCGAAAAGGGTCGCCTGCTGCACATGACGATCCCGATGCCGCGGCAGTTGCGCGTGTTCGATCACGTGGAGGACCAGTACCGGATCTGGGCTGTCGTGCGGTATATCAAAACCTCGATTGTTGAAAAACAAACTGTGTTTGAGGTCGGCGTCGCGTTCATCGGCAAGCGTCCTCCGGCAAGTTACGAAAACGAGCCGTGGAAGCGTTACGACATTTCAACGAATATTTTCCAGGCCGTCGCTGCGCCCGAAGACATACTGACGCCACTTTCAACGGACGATCAACGGACGATCACGCGACATAACATCGCAGTCGACATGCGAATCGAGCTGGTGGACACGACGGGCAAGGTAGTTGAGACTGAACACACGGTGACGGAAAACATCAGCAGCCGGGGCGCGACGCTTTTCACAACGCTTGAAATTCCGCTCGGTCGTTTCATTCGCCTGACAAGCGAACAGTACAGGATCAGCGTGCATGCAGCTATTCGGTCGCGCACCACGGGCGCGGACGGCGTTCCGAGAATTCATGTCGAGTTCATAGATAAGGAATGGCCGTTGTAAGATACAAACCACGATTGTGAGAACTTTGAGTAACAACGGCGGCTACGTCCCGAACAAACGCGAAAATCCGCGCGCAGCGGCGAGCACCGCCATGCTGCCACAATGGGCGCTGGATAAGATCCGGCCTGTTGTTGGCGCGTTTAGTCGCGTGTTGTGGAAGATTGAGTTTAACGGTGTTGAGAATGTGCCGGAGAGTGGTGGAGTAATCGTAGCGGCGAACCACCAGACGTACATCGATCCGTTCTGGCTCTCGCTACCGATCAAACGCCCGACACGTTATCTCGCATGGAGCGCTGCATTTCGCTGGCCCCTTGTCGGGACAGGCCTGAGGTGGCTTGGTGCGTGGCCACTCGCGCTTGAAGGAAGTGACCCGGCGGCGATACGTACGTCGTTGCAGTGGCTGCGGAATGGTGGAGTGGTGGTCATCTTTCCGGAGGGCGCGCGGAGCACGGATACAGGTGCGTTGGATCGGTTTAAGGCGGGCGCGGTGCGATTAGCGCTTGAAGCGCAGGTGCCGATTTTGCCGGTGACGATCAAAGGTGGAAATCGTGTGTGGCCGCGCGGCTGGCGCTTTCCGCGGCTGGGGAAAGTCGTCGTGACGTATCACCCGCTCTATTGTCCTGAGCCCTGTTTGAACGAAGAGACACGCGCCTGCGCCCGCCGCGAAAGTGAACGGCTCGCGAAGGTAATCGCTTCAGCCTTATAGCCGCAAAAAGGCACAAAGCCATCCACAGATTACACAGAAATAATTAAAAGGATCGGTGTAATCTGTGGATGGCTTTGTGCCTTTGTGGCTATGTCTTTAGTACCTGCATCATGGCGTCGTGGATGAGTCCGTTAGTCGCCAGGACTTGTTCGTTGTAGATGTCGAGAGGTTGATCGTTGAAGTTCGTTACCTTGCCGCGGGCCTCGAAGATCAGCAGCGCGCCGGCGGCGATGTCCCACGGGCTCAGACCGTCTTCCCAGAAACCATCAAATCTTCCACACGCCACGTAGGCCAGATCGAGCGCCGCGGACCCATCACGTCTGACTGCCTGCGCGATCATCGTGAAGTTCGTGAAGTCGCGCGCAAAGTCCGGCCGCTCGCGCACGTTGTACGGAAAACCGGTGCACAACATCGCGCCACTCAACTGATCGACTGTCGACACACGAATCTTCCGATCGTTGAGCGTCGCTCCCTGCCCGCGTTCCGCAGCAAACATCTCGTCGCGCATTGGATCGTAAACGACTCCAATCTCCAACTGGCCGTTGTGCTCCAACGCGATCGATACACAGAAACACGGGTAACCGTGCGCGTAGTTTGTTGTGCCATCGAGTGGATCGATGATCCACTTCCACTCGCTCTGTTTCCCGCCAATCATAATGGCCTCGCCTGACTCCTCAGCGAGAATTCCGTGTTGCGGATAGTAAGAACGGATGCGCTCGATAATCAGGTTTTCAGCAGCGATGTCAGCTTCGGTGACGAGGTTGATGTCGCCCTTGGTGCTGATCTTCGCGATGCCGAGTTTTTGGACCAGCAGGTTTCCCGCCTCGCGTGCGATTTCAGTGGCAAAGTTAAGCACGAGAGGTCCTCCTGGTTCGTGGCAAACGCATCTTCAGGGCGGCGATCTTCAGAACTTCCTGTACTTGCTGGTCCCAGTAGGCCCACGAGTGATCGCCGGGCAGCTCGCGAAACTCATGCGGGATCTTTTTCTCAAACATGAGCGCGGCGAGCTCGCGATTGGAAGGGAAGATCAACGGCGAATCTTCTGTCCCGCAGTCGAAATAAAAGTAAGGTAACGAAGCGATGCGCGCGGGCGTGACTTTTTGCAGGATCTCGAAAAGATCGTTGGCAGTACGTGTTTGACTGTCGCTGGCGCCAAAGTTTTTCAGCGACTCGCGCCAGCTATCGGGAATCTCCTTGTCGGTAAGTCGAGGCGCGCTAAAGGCTCCGCTCATCGACGCAGCGAAGACAAACGTAGCCGGCGACTTCAAACCGAATTTAATCGCGCCGTAACCACCCATCGATAGTCCAGCGATCGCGCGGGCGTAACGCGCTTCCACCGTGCGGTAGCGTTGCTGCACATCCGGGATCAGCTCCTGGAGGATGTAGTTTTCATATTTGTCGATGTACCAACTGTCGTTGCCTTCCGGCATGACGATAATAATGCGGTAGCCGGCAGCGTAATCGGCGATGTTCGTACGTGCGACCCAGTCGTTGTAGTGGCCCATCAGGCCGTGCAGGAGATACAGAACCGGGTAACGCGTGTTTTTTGAAGAGTCGTAATCAGTTGGAAGGATAACGTTGTAAGGAAGCGTGGTGTTGATTACTTTGCTCTGAAAGCGAACCGTCTCAACCCGGCCATTAGCGACCGCGCAAAAGACAAGCAACAGTAAAAAGACCTTTATAGCTTTCATAGATCGGGATTAAAATCCGGCTTAGTCCGTGTTATCTGTGGTTAATGGAATGTGTATTCCCTTCGCGCGTGCGGTGTTCTCGGCTTCCTCGTAACCGGCATCGACGTGTCGCGCGACGCCCAAACCCGGATCGTTCGTCAACACACGATTGAGTCGTTTCGCCGCCTCGTCCGTTCCATCAGCAACGGATACCTGCCCTGCGTGCAATGAATATCCAATCCCGACACCACCACCATGGTGAAACGAGACCCAGCTCGCACCGCTCGCCGTGTTCAGCAGCGCATTCAGGATGGGCCAATCGGCGACTGCATCCGATCCGTCCTTCATCGCTTCAGTCTCACGGAAGGGCGATGCAACGGAACCCGTATCGAGATGATCGCGACCGATCGCGATCGGCGCCTTCAGATCGCCACGCTTGACGAGATCGTTGATCGCCTCGCCCATCTCCGCACGTTCGCCATAACCGAGCCAGCAGATACGCGCCGGCAGTCCCTGAAAGTGAACCCGATCGCGCGCCAAACGCAGCCAGCGATTCAACGTGCGATCATCCGGAAACATCTCGAGCGCGAGATCGTCGGTCTTGCGAATGTCCTGCGCATCGCCGGATAACGCCACCCAGCGAAACGGCCCCTTGCCTTCACAGAAAAGCGGCCGGATGTACTCGGGCACAAAACCCGGTATCTCGAACGCGTCTTGGCAACCTGCATCGAAAGCCTGCTTGCGAATGTTGTTGCCGTAATCGAACGCGACCGCGCCCGCACGTTTCAGCGCCAGCATCGCTTCGACGTGCCGCGCCATTGACTCCATCGATTTCTCGACATAAGCCGCTGCGTCTTTTCCACGCAGCGCTACGGCTTCGTCGAGCGTCATTCCCGCGGGCACATATCCATTCAGAGGATCGTGCGCGCTTGTTTGATCCGTTACTGCATCGACGTGAACACCACGGCGCACGAGCTCCGGCAACACTTCCGCGCAATTGCCAA
>DATHTI010000417.1:0-14800 GCA_035463335.1 Pyrinomonadaceae bacterium
AGCGCAGCGACAACCCTGGGATTCAGATACACACTGTGGTTCAACCCTGAAAGGGTTTTACCGTTGGCGAACCCTTTCAGGGGTATAACGCTTTCTATGTTGCTGGTCCCAGGGTTCGAGTGCAGCGAGAACCCTCGGGACCAGCAACATAGAAAGCGTTATAACCCTGAAAGGGTTCGCCAACGGTAAAACCCTTTCAGGGTTGAACCACATTGTGTATCTGAATCCCAGGGTTGTCGCTGCGCTTCCAACCCTGGGCTGAAATTAGCGAACGCCTTCGGCGTTAGATTGTAGGCTAGGCTTTGCGGCTGATGAGCTGGCGCTTGGGTTTTGTTTCTTTCTTTGTGACGTTGGGTGAGACGCGATCCGTCAGCATCGGCAGCGGGTTGATCGCGCCGCTCGGGGTGTACACACCGAAATGAAGATGCGGTGGCGTGCCTTGTGCGTTTCCAGTAGTGCCGACGTACCCGAGAACTGTTCGCGTCGTCACACGATCACCAATCTTGATCCCGCTCGCGTATGAATCGAGATGTGCGTAGTAATAAATGCGACCGCCCTTACTGATTACCGAAACCGTCTGCCCGCCTAGATTGTTCTCACCGATGTTGAAGATATACCCGCTGGTCGCGGAAAGAACCGGTGTGCCGCGCCGGGCAAAGATGTCCTGACCTTCATGCTTGCGTCCGACGCCGCGCGGCGCCTGCCAGGTGTCCGCAATCTCCTTCTTTTTGACGTCTTCGAGCGGCATGGCAAGCCGCGTATCAGGCTCCTGCGTGTAGAGCTTCACAATGCGCGCATATAAAACGAGCCTGTCAGAAGCACCGATCACTACGAGCAACAACAACGCGACTGCAAGCACTGCAAACAGCTGTGAAAAACGTCTAACCCAGCGCATGGTACCTAAACGAACAACCTCCAAATCTGGTTCCGATTTGATGACACTTTTCGTGGACAGGATGACAGGGATTTTCAGGATTGGCATGATATTATCCACTTTCCACATGTCCACACCGACGAGCTACGCCCAATTTTTGGACGACTTTCGCGAGACCATCGTGAGCGCGAAGGCGCGTCTGAGCGACATATCCGAAGTACAAAGTCGCCAGAAGAGCTCGCCGGACGAGTGGTCCCCGGTTGAGGTTCTCGGCCATCTGATCGACTCGGCTGCAAACAACCACCAGCGTTTTGTGCGGGCGCAATTTACTGACGATCTCGTGTTTGCGGGTTACGAGCAGGAGCAGTGGGTCAGCTCGCAAAAGTATAGCGACGAGCCGTGGGCTGAGGTGATTCAGCTCTGGAGCGCGTACAACCTGCACCTGGTACACATCGTTTCAGTGATACCCGAAGATGTTTTGACTAAAGCACGCTCGCCTCACACGTTGGACCAGATCGCATTCAATCTTGTGGACAAGAACGACCCGGCAACACTCGAATACCTGATCCGCGACTATGTGGACCACCTGCGACATCATCTCGATCAAATCTTTAAAGACGTATAGGAGCTTTCAATGGCGGAGTTGACATACGAACAACTGAGACACAAAACACTCGCAGAGCTGCGCGACATGGCTAAAGGCAGTGAGCACGAAGCCGTGCAGGGATACACGCAGATGAACAAAGAGCACCTCGTGGTCGCGCTCGCCAAAGCTCTCGGCATTCAACACGAGCACCACTCGGTCGTCGGCATCGACAAAAGCTCAATCAAAGCACGCATTCGTGAGCTGAAGACGCAACGAGCCGCAGCAATCGAAGCGCACGATCACGCGCAACTAAAAACTGTCCGCCGCACGATTCATCGTTTGAAACGGCGGATTCACAAAGCCACTGTCTGAGCGTATTTTGTATCGGCAGATTACACAGATTCATTTTTCTGTGTAATCTGTGGATTGACTTTCAGCTACAATTTCCAAAACTCAAAAGTGAGGTAGCTCATGAAAAAGGCTATCAATCTCAGCGTGAACGGTGTCTCTCATACCCACGAGGTCGAGCCACGCATGCTGCTCGTCCACTATTTGCGCGACGTGCTGGAGCTGACTGGAACACACGTCGGGTGTGAGACGTCGCTGTGCGGCGCATGTACCGTGATGCTGGATGGGCAGGCGGTGAAATCGTGCACCGTGTTTGCCGTGCAGGCCGACGGCTCGTCAGTCACGACGATCGAAGGACTCGCGAAGAACGGCGAGCTGCATCCCGTGCAGGAAGGTTTCTGGGAAAAACATGGATTGCAGTGTGGCTATTGCACGCCCGGAATGATTATGACCGCGGCGCAGCTGCTCGATAGAAATGCTGATCCTTCGCGCGAAGAGATCTGCCACGGGCTTGATGGCAATCTGTGTCGCTGCACCGGATACCAGCACATCATCGAAGCGGTGCAGTACGCTGCTAAAAAGGCAGGGCAATCATGACAGACAACTACGTTGGGAAACGAGTAAAGCGCACTGAAGATCCGCGACTGATCCGCGGCCTGGCACACTACGTCGACGACATCGCACTGCCCGGCACGCTGCACGTCGCGTTTGTCCGCTCGATGTACGCGCACGCGAAGATCAATAGCATCGACACGTCTGCCGCACTCGCCGCACCTGGCGTCGTCGCCGTTTACACCGGCAAAGACATTGCGGAGAAGATCGGGCCAGTGCCGTGCGCGAGTGCTTTGCCGGAACTAAAAGTTCCCGATTATCGTGTGCTGGCGCAGGACAAGGTTTTCTTCGTGGGCCATCCGATCGCAGCCGTCGTGGCTACCGATCGTTACGCCGCACGAGACGCTGTCGATCTCGTCATGGTCGACTACGAAGATCTGCCTGTCGTCACCGATGTCGAACAAGCGGCTGCGGGTGGTCCAGTCATCCACGAAGCCTTCGGCGACAACATTGCTTATAAGCTGACTTCCGGTGAAGGCGACATTGACGCTGCTTTCGCGGCCGCCGAGCGCACCGTCAAGCAACGCATCCTGCATAAGCGGCTCGCGCCGATCGCGATGGAGCCGCGCGGCGTGCTCGCCCGTTATTTTCCCGGCGAAGAAGAACTCACGCTCTGGTCATCGACTCAGATTCCGCATCTGATGCGCACGCAAGTCGCACTCATGATCGGTATTCCGGAAAACAAGTTGCGCGTGATCACTCCGGAAGTCGGCGGTGGTTTTGGATCGAAGTTGAACGTGTATGCGGAAGAAGCGTTGCTCGGCTGGATCTCGATGCAGCTCGGCAAACCCGTCAAGTGGATCGAAACGCGGCGCGAGAACATGCAGGCAACGATTCACGGTCGTGGTCAGGTCGGCGATATCGAAGTCGCGTTCAAGAATGATGGAACGTTGCTCGGTTTGCGTTACAGCGTTTTTGCAGACCTCGGCGCGTATCATCAACTGCTCACGCCCGCTATTCCCACCTTGACCGGGCTCATGCTCTCCGGCGCTTACAAGATCCCCGCGATTCAGATGAACATCACCGGTTGCTTCACAAACAAAATGGCCACCGACGCGTATCGCGGCGCGGGACGTCCTGAAGCAACCTACGTCGTCGAGCGTGCGCTCGATCTGGTTGCGGATGATCTCGGAGTGGATCCCGCGGAAGTGCGTCGCAAGAACTTCCCTGCGGCTGACGAATTTCCTTTCCACACTGCGACCGGTCTCGATTACGACAGCGGTGACTACGAAGCTGCACTCAAGAAGGCACAGGAAATTGCCGGCTACGCTGATCTTCGTGAGAAACAAAAGAAAGCTCGCGAAGAAGGACGTTTGATCGGTATCGGCCTTTCAACTTACGTGGAGATCTGTGCGCTTGGTCCATCTCAAGCGATGCCGGCCGGTGGTTGGGAAAGTGCGACAGTGCGTATCGAGCCGACTGGAAAGGTCACGGTTTTGACCGGCGCATCGCCGCATGGTCAGGGACAGGAAACGTCGTTCGCGCAAATCGCGGCAGATGAGCTGGGAGTGAACATCAACGATGTGACTGTGATTCACGGCGATACCGGAATCGTGCAATACGGTATCGGCACGTTTGGCAGTCGCGCGACTGCGGTTGGCGGCACGGCAGTCTTTGTCGCAATTCAAAAGCTCAAAGAGAAAGCACACAAGATCGCGACGCACATGCTCCAGGCGGATGCTTCACGCGTTTCGTTCGAAGGCGGAAAGTATTCGCTGGAGAAAGCCGCAGCGGCGGCAGCAGTAACCGGAACTTCAGATCCGGTCGTGCCCGTCGGCGAAGCACCGGCAGGCGCGCTGCCGGAGCCGCAGACTGAAGGCAAATCGAGTTTGACGATCCAGGACATCGCACTCGCGGCGCACCTCGCAAAAGAACTGCCGCCGGACACCGAGCCGGGCCTCTCCGCGACGTATTTCTTCGAGCCGAAGAACTTCACGTTCCCGTTCGGCACACACATCGCCGTGGTCGAAGTAGATCGCGACACGGGCGATATTGAGTTTCTGCGTTACATAGCGGTGGACGATTGCGGCCGCGTGATCAATCCGATGCTGGTTGACGGGCAGGTTCACGGCGGCATCGTGCAATCGATCGGGCAGGCGATGTACGAAGAAGTCGTGTACGACGAGCAGGGGCAGCTTGTAACCGGAACCCTGATGGATTATGCGGTGCCGCGCGCGAAGCACATTCCGGAGTTCGAGCTCGATCGTACGGAGACGCCGTCGCCCGTCAATCCGCTTGGTGTCAAAGGCGTGGGTGAAGCAGGAACGATTGGAGCGACGCCAGCGATCGTCAATGCCATCGTCGATGCGCTCGCGCCGTTTGGAGTGAAGCATCTCGATATGCCGGTCAAGCCTGAGGATGTTTGGAAAATAATTAACCACGGATAAAACGGATTAGGAGCGGATTATGATTCCAGCACAATTCGACTATAAAGCGCCCGCGACGCTCGATGAGGCGGTTGCGTTGCTCGCGAGCGATCTGGATGGGGCGAAGGTTCTCGCGGGTGGACACAGCTTGATACCTGCGATGAAGCTGCGGCTTGCACAACCGCAGTTGCTCGTGGATATCGCGCGCATCAAGTCGCTCGCATATATCCGTGAAGAGGGTGATCAGATTTTCATAGGCGCGACTACCACTCACTACCAGTTGGAATCGTCGGATCTGTTGCAACAGATTTGCCCGCTGCTGCCTGAATGTGCGAAGAGCATTGGCGACGTGCAGGTGCGCAACAAGGGAACGATTGGCGGCAGTATCGCGCATTCGGATCCGGCTGGTGACTGGCCCGCTGCTGTGCTTGCGCTCGATGCCGCTCTCATTCTCGTTGGTCCAAATGGTGAGCGTACCGTTAAAGCTGAAAACTTCTTTGTCGATCTGCTCACAACGGATCTTCAGCCGGGTGAGATACTCCGCGAAGTTCGCGTCAGGAAGCCGAGCGGGCGCTTCGGCCAGTCTTATCAAAAGGTGCCGCATCCCGCGTCTGGATTTGCGGTCGTCGGAGTCGCCATTCATCTCGAGTTAAATGACGATGGCTCGTGCAAGTCGGCTGGTATCGGCGTGACTGGCGTGGGCGTTAAGGCGTATCGTGCCAGCGCCGTCGAAGCGGCACTCGCGGGAACAAATATCGACGACAATGCGATCGCAGCCGCGGTCGCGCACGTCTGTGACGGTGTCGATCCCAATTCCGATCTGTATGCTTCAGGCGAATATCGCTGTCACCTCGCGCAGGTGCACACACGCCGCGGAATTCAAGCTGCGAAGGCTCGCGTCCAGTGAAACTGGAAGGAACTCACGAACTCGAGGCGCCGCGAGAGCGCGTCTATCAATGCCTCGTCAATCCGGAAGTGTTGCAGCGCTGCATTCCGGGTTGCGAGAAGCTGGAACAGACGGCCGAGAACACGTTTGCGGCGACCATTCGCGCTGGAGTCGGATCGATCAAAGGTGTCTTTAATGGAACTGCGCGACTCGAGGATCTGCGTGAGCCGGAACATCTTCGCATCGTTGTTGACGGCAAAGGTCAACCGGGATTTCTCAAAGGCACAGGCGATTTAGATCTCGAGCAAACCGACAGCGGCACGAAAGTAAGCTATTCGGGGGACGTGCAAGTTGGTGGGACGATCGCGAGCGTGGGCCAACGCATGATCCAGGGCACGGCGAAGATGATGGCCGCGCAGTTCTTTACGAGTCTGGGTGCCGAAGCAAAGACGGCGGTGGGAGAGCCACCGCCGCAGCACGGCTTTTTTCGAACAACCCTGAGGTGGTTCTCAGGGTTCCTCAAAAGATTGTTTAGCCACAAAAAGGCACAAAAAGCACAAAACAGAAAGTAGATCCTACACGTCGTATAGGACCTATCATCAGCAATTCATTTTGTGCTTTTTGTGCCTTTTTGTGGCTACTCCGATTGGCGGCGCGCTTTGGCGATGAAGTCCTCGATGTCGCTGATCTTTCGCGGCAGCGCCTCGCTTAGCCAGCGAACGCCATCGGCCGTAACCAGCATATCGTCTTCAATCCTCACGCCCATGCCTTTGTACTTCTCAAATGCCGGGCGAATCGTCGTCTTGAACTTCTCCCAGTCAGCGTCGTTCCAGCCAAATGGTATGTGGTCCAACGCGTCGGGCCGCACATAGATTCCAGGCTCGTTCGTGAACACGACTCCAGGCACGATCTTCGATCCACCACCAACATCGTGAACGTTCATGCCGAGCCAGTGTGACGTGCCATGCATGAACCAGATCCGGTATTGCATCGAATTGCGGTCGGTGATCAGTCCGAGCTTCAACAGCCCGTCCTTAATCACTTCCGTACCCGCGCGACTCACGTCAGACAACGTCGCGCCCGGCTTCGACGCCTTCGCCACTGCCTCCTGCGCGTCGTAAACAATCTGATAAACCGCGGCCTGATCAGGGGTGAACTTGCCATTCACCGGAAACGTGCGCGTGATGTCGGCAGTGTAGTGATCGTATTCAGCGCCGACGTCCATCAACAACAGCTCGCCCTGCTTCACCGGCCCCTGCGACTCCTGGTAGTGAAGCGTCGTCGCGTTTGGACCACAGCCGACGATATCCGGATAACCCCAGTTGTCAGCATTGCGCAGCTTGAACGTGTAAGCCATCACCGCATCGACTTCATATTCCCACTTGGCATCACCGGCCGCTGCCCACGCGCGCTGGTGCGCCTCGATGCTGATGTCGATCGCGTGCTGGAGTATGCGCAGCTCCATCGGCGACTTCACCAGTCGCATCTGCGTAAAGATGGGCCATGCATTTTTAACGCTGTAACCGGAAGCGGTGCTGGACCACTCGGCGGCAAAGCGTTGCTCGTGCTTGTATTCACGACTCTCGCCCTGGCCTGGCGGAACGAGCATGAACAGTCCGGCTTCACCCTTCGCAGCGGCGTCAAACAGCGCCGTGTAGCCATGATCGTTCGTCAGCGGCATGTCGCGAGGCAGGTCTGACATAAAAATGTTATCGGGCTTGGGCCGGTACGGCTGGCGATTACGCAGCGCCTTGATGAACGGCTCAAACTCGCTTGCCTGCCAGATCTCGCGAATACCGGAAAGCTGATTTGCTTCTTCAGCGCTGTACATGTGACCGGTCCACGTCTCTGCCGCTGGATTGCGGCGCGGCATGAAGAGAATCTCGCGCACCTTCGTGTTGCCCGGCAGTAGTACGAGCGTCGCACCCTTCTGCTTCAGGCTAGTGAGATAGTAGAGATTGTTTTCCTGGCGATAAGGATAGTCGACGTCATTTGCGTAGACGCGCGGCTCGGTGCTGAACAGAATCACGAACGATTGCGGGCCGACACTTTGGGCCACGCGCTCACGGCGCTGTCTCAGCTCGGCGATACGTTCCTTGTCGTCGAATACGGGCGCCGGTGGCGTGATTCTAATGTTGGACGGAATTGGCCTTTCATTCTTCGCTCCCACCCCCAGCCCAAGCGAACTCAGCATCGCTAAACACGCAATGAGAGCAAGCAGCGCAAACGTCTGAACTCTGAACTTTTCTCTTTTGTGCATTTTCTGCCTCTTTGTGGCTATTGTTATGGCGTTGGTGTGGGCTCCGGTGAGGGGCGACGAGCTGGTCGTGGCGGACGGAGAACGGTTCGCTTCCCATCCGGCCCGATCATGAATCGTCCTCCCTCCGCCGTCGTGACGATCTGTGTACCGTCTGGCAGAGTCTGAATCTTGACGCCGCCCGGCATCACTCTGACCATCGGCCTGCGCGGTCTATTTTGTCTTTGAAAGTCCGGCGGAACGGGTGTATCCGGCGGCTCTTCATCCTCGTCATGTCCCCGAGCATCGGCTTCCGCTCGCCGTGAATCATCCTTCTCCGGCGTTGGCGCCTTCTTCGGTTCTTCGCTACGCGCGGCTCTCTCAGTCTTCTTTGGCGTCGCCGCAGGCTCGTCAACTTCCGCTTCAGCGGCCGCCTCCACCTCTGGTGATGGCGAAGGGCTCTCCACGGCTGGACCACCGATCGGTGTTGGACTCTCACTCGCGACCGGCGCCTCCGGTTCGTCGCGTTTCTTTAAGGCAAAGAAACCAAGCGCGCCACCAACCAGCAACAACACGACCGCCAATATCGCAACCGGCACTAGCCGTCCTGGACCACTACCCTTCGGACGAACAACCGTGGTCTCACCGGTTGGACCAACCGTCTGCGCGCTGGCGACTGTTTGCGTCTGCACCGGCACAGTCTTCGGTGGTGGCGTTGGGAACAAAACAGTCTGCGCTTCACCGCGATTCACTACAGTCGAAGCCTGCTCGGCTTCGTGAAGCGCGCGGCGCATGTCGGCCGCGGTCGCATAGCGCTGTTCGCGGTTCTGCGCCATCGCCTTCGCCAGCACTTCGTCAAGGTCAGGCGAGATCTCCGAATTGGCTTCACTCGCTTTCAACAGCGGATCGGGTTGGCCGTTCACGAGTGCAGCCGCACGCGTCAATGCATCCGGTGGCTTGACGCCGGTCATCAGGTGATAAAGCGTCGCTGCGAGTGAATAGAGATCACTGCGCGAGTCAGTTCCGAGGCCCTGAATCTGTTCGAGGGGCGCGTAGTTTGGTGTGTAACCAAAAATACTGGCTGAGGTGGTCACGCGTGAGATCTCACCCGCCTGGCCTTTTGCGAGTCCGAAGTCGAGCAGGATGATCTGACCACGTGAAGTCAGTTTCAGATTTTGCGGCTTGATATCGCGATGGACGATCTGCGGATCCTGCGTGTGCAGGTAGTCGAGCGCGTCGAGCAGTTGATCCGCCCACGTCAAAACTTGGCTGGCGGGAAATGGACCCCGTTTGCGCGTCATCATCTCCGACAAATCGTCGCCGGGGATGAACTGCATCACGAGAAACTGGCCGTCGTCTTCGGAAAAATGGTCGCTGACGCGCGGCAATGCGGGATGATGCAAGCGAGCGAGAAGCCGCGCCTCGCGCTCAAACTGCTTGCGCAGGCGCTCGTCGGCAAAAAGCGTCTCTTTCAGCGCCACGGTGGTGTCGAGGCGCTGGTCAATCGCTTCGTAAACCGCGCCCATGCCGCCCTGCCCTAGCTGGCGCACGATACGATACCGGCCCTGTAGAACTGTCTCTGGCGTCAGCATCCTCGCGATTATACACGAGCCGTGTAATCTGCGTTCATCTGTGGCAAGATACGCGCGTGAGCAAAAACGCCCGACCCCCCGAAATCATCGACGTTGGACCACGCAAACGATGGCGCTGGAAAATCTGGGTCGTCGTCGCAGCCATTCTGTTGTTGTTCTCGCTTTCGCGGATCGTCTCAATCTATATCTCGGCATTGTGGTTCGGATCACTCGGCTACTCGTCAGTCTACTGGTATGTTTTCAAAGCGAAAGTCGCACTCTTCTTCGGCTCTGCAATATTGACCGCTTTACTGCTGAGCGCGACGTTTCTACTTTTCCAGCGACTCTTCGGCGCGTATGCGTTCGAACAGCGCACCATCATTCTGAACAACCAGCCGTTTCAGTTTTCACCTGCTAAATTCATCAGGCCACTCGGCTGGTTGATCGCGGTACTCGTGGGATTGCTCTACGGCGTCAGTCTCAAAGAACACTGGCGCCAGTTCGCGCTCTTCTGGCACCAGCCGCCAACGAGCATCTACGATCCGATCTTCGGCAAGTCACTTGGCTTCTATCTATTCTCGCTGCCGCTTTACGATCTGCTGAGCTCGTGGTTGATGGGCGTGACGTTCATCATCCTGCTGGCCGCCCTCGCTTACTCGCTACTCGGTCTACCACAAACCGTTTTGAAACCCAGCGTTCGCTGGTCGTCCGGCGCTGCGTTTCGGGGAGTCTGCTGCGCGCTCGCACTTTTCCTTCTGGTGGTGAGCTGGCGCACGTATCTCTCGCGCTTCCCTTTCCTCTGGGAAGACCATGCGATCTTTTCCGGAGTGACTTACACAGAAGCTCACTACACGCTGCCGGCGCTCCTGATCGTTTGTGTGGCACTGATTATCGCCGCGATCATCCTGCTCGTTAACGCGTTTGCGGTGCGGCGTTTCAGCCTGTTGTTGATTGCGCTCGCGATTCCGGTAGCGGTTTATGTGATCGGTGTGGTGTTGGTGCCGTCTTACGTTCAGAGTTTTATCGTCAAACCAAACGAGATCGACCGCGAGTCACCTTATATCGGTTACAACATCGAGTGGACGCGCCGCGGCTTTGGACTCGACCAGATCGAGCAGCGCGACTTTGAAGCGGAAACCTCAACCGCCGCCCTCGATCTGCCCAACAATCGCGAAAGCCTCGAAAACATTCGTCTGTGGGATTGGCGCGCACTACAAGACACGCTGCGCCAGATCCAGGCCATCCGCACTTATTACGACTTTACCGATGTCGACGTCGACCGCTACGTCACCGGCGGCCACACACGTCAGATGATGATCGCGCCGCGTGAGATTAACGACGCCAAGCTTCCGGCGTCGTCGCGCAACTGGATCAACGAACGACTGATCTACACACACGGCTACGGCGTGACGATGAACAGCGCGAATGGCTTCACCCCCGAAGGTCTGCCGCAGTTTGTCTTGTCAAACATGCCGGTTGAGACGAAGGCCGCCGAGATCAAAGTCACTCGTCCGGAGATTTATTACGGCGAGCTCACGAATCGTTATGTTTACGTAAAAACGAAGCAGAACGAGTTTGATTACCCGCAAGGCGAAACATACGCCACGACGACTTACCAGGGCACGGGCGGCATTCGCATCGGAAATCGATTCCGCCGGATGCTGCTCGCCTGGGGCATCGGCGATCTGTCGAAGCTGCCGTTTTCTAACGACGTGACGAGCGACAGTCACGTGCTCATCAATCGAAACATTCGCACCATCGTCAATGGCGTCGCTCCATTTCTGACTTACGACAAAGACGCGTACATCGTCGTCTCCAACGAGGGCCGGCTCTTCTGGATGCTCGACGCTTTCACCGAGTCCACTTATTTCCCCTACTCGACACATCACAATGTCGCGGGAAACCGGCTCAACTACATTCGCAACAGCGTAAAAGTCGTCATTGATGCGTACAACGGCACGGCTCGTTTCTACGTGTTTGATAATCAGGATCCGCTCCTCAACGCTTACCGGCGAGTGTTTCCGAATCTCTTCGAGGACGCGAGCCAGATGCCTGCCGATCTGCGTTCCCATGTGCGATATCCGGAGACGCTCGTGCGCGCCCAGGGCGAAGTTTACAGCCTCTATCACACGCAAAATCCGAAAGTCTTTTTCCAGCGCGAAGATGTTTGGAGCATCGCACAACAGATCACAGTCACGGCTGACGGCAAGAAAGAGACTGAGGCGATCGATCCTTATTATGTGATGATGCAGTTGCCGGGCGAGCAACAGAAAAATGAGTTTGTGCTAATCCTGCCGTTTACGCCGGCAAACCGGAACAACATGATCGGCTGGATGGCGGGCCGCAGCGATGGCGAGAACTACGGCAAGCTGGTGGCCTACAACTTCCCGAAGTCACGCCTGATCGATGGACCAGTGCAGATCGAAGCACGCATCGATCAAAACGCGCAGCTATCGGCGCAGTTCAGTCTCTGGAACCAGCAGGGCTCGCGCGTGATTCGCGGGCACTTGCTCGTGATACCGCTGGGACGGTCGCTGATGTTTGTCGAGCCGGTGTACTTGCAGGCTGAGCGCAGCCCGATGCCGGAGCTGCGGCTCGTCGTGTTGGCTACGCAGGAGAAGCTTGGTTACGGGCAGACGTTTGATGAAGCGATGAATAGTTTGTTTGGTGAGGCGGCGGTGAAGCCTCCTGCTGAGGAGGGACCGACACAAACATCGCCTGACCAGCCCACGCCGTCCGCGACACCGGCGCAGGATCTACAGCAGTTGATCAATCGAGCGATCCAGGAGTTTGACGATTACCAGCGCCTGACGTCACAGGGCAAACTCGGGGAAGCCGGGCAGAAGCTTGAACAACATAAGCGAACCCTCGAGGAGATTCGCCAAAAGGCTAGACCGTAACAGGATCAAAGCCACGGATTAACTTTTGGATTCGATCTTCTGTAAAAGTTTCTGCGCGTCTGCCACTGCTTGTTTGTGTTCGGCCATGTGCTTCGGATCGGGAGTCGCCGCCATTAACGTCTCGATCTGTTTCTTCGCCTCCGCATTCCGGTTCAGCGTCTCGTACGCTGCCGCAAGCTCGTAGCGCATGAGAGTGTTGTTGGGATTCAGCTTGACACCCTTTTCAAGATACTCAACCGCCTTCGCCGGATCGCCACCGAGCATCTTCGGGGCCTGAAGGTATAGCCGCCCCAATCCGAGATACACACTGTAGCCCTGATAACTCTCGTCCAGCTTCAGCACTGCCTCCATCTCGCCCTTGATGTCGTTGAAGCTCGAGAGGTTCGCGAGCGTGCTGTGTGCGGCGCTGCCGCCGTAGTTTGCGCCCAGCCAGAAATGCCCCTCAGGTTTGTTCGGCTGTAGCTGGACCGCCGCCTTGCCCGCGTCAGTTCCCTCTCTAAACATGGCGTCGCGCTCGGTCTCATTGTCGGTCCGATCACCAACGTAAAAGGCCGCGCGGGCGAGCTTCCAGGCTGCCTCGTAATTGCCGTAATCGGCGGCATGCGCCTGCCGCAGCGCCGTCACGGCCGTACGAGCCTTTGTCATATCTTCCCGGCCTTCGTAAAGCGGCTCAGCCTCCGCGAGCTTGTCGGCCGCCATCTTCGCGTCGGCCCCTCCGGTGCTCGCCGGACTGTCGGGGGCGCCGTTATTGCACGCAACACCGCCAAAAACCATCGAAAACAGGGCCGAAGTCACCAGTACAGATCGCCAGATTTCACGGTTTTTTCTAAGATTTATCATCAAATCGCCTCGAATTGTCTAGTGTCGCCATACAGTTTGTAATACTTTTGCTTCCGGTTATCCAATTCCGTCTGAATGCGGTATAGTGGCTAGCCATTCAAGGGCCATTCAGGGCCAATGGCCAACCGCAAGACTGCAAAATTTCGCCGGAGGAGAGCTTGGCAGGGGCAGCATTCTACGATCTGGAGGGAACTTTAGTCAGCACAAACCTTGTGCATACCCTCTCGTTTTACGCGCGTCGCCAGCAGGGACTAGTGGCCAGCTTTAAGAAAAGCGCCGCGACGTTTATGAGCCTTCCAGTCTTTGCAGTGACGGACCAGTATAGCCGAAAAGTTTTTAACGACCTGTATTTCAAGCGTTACAAGGGCCAGTCGGAAGACCGGCTGCGCTACTTCGCGCAGGAGCTGTTCGAGGACGTGATCAAGCCGGCCGTATTCCCGGGCACTTACGAGTTGATCGACAAGTCGCGGAAGCTGGGACTGCGGCAGGTGGTGATAACGGGTGCACTGGATCTGTCCGTCAAGCCGCTAATGGATCACCTGGGGATTACGGAGTACGTCACGAACCGGCTGGAGTTTGTGAACGGCGTGGCAACCGGGCGCCTGTTGCCGCCAGTGATGGCCGCGGCCACAAAGGCTTCCTGGATTAGAACTTACACCGAGCGTGAAGGCATCAGCCTGAGCGACTCTTACGCTTATACCGACAGCATGAGCGACCTGCCCATGCTCTCGATCGTGGGCCATCCAGCGGTAATAAATCCGGACATGCGGCTGCGACAAACCGCGCTGCATCACGATTGGCCCATATTAAACTTAAAATGATCCGTTTTGATCGAGCTTAAATGATCCGTCTAATCCGTGGTTAAAAACTGATGGCACTTCAACTCCGACGCAAGACACACGAATCCGTAATCTACATCGATCGCGACAGCGCGCCGCGCATCATGCCGTCCGGCGAAGACTTCATCCTTGAAGACTTGCCGATCGGAACGCGTGTTCTTTACCCGAACCCGACGATCAAAGGTCTGCCAAATCGCGAAGCTGCCGTCCGTTACGCACTCAATCACCCGCTGGGCTGCGATCCGTTATTTGCGCAGCTCGAGCCGGGGATGCGCGTCACTGTTGCTGTCGACGATATCAGTCTGCCGTTGCCACCGATGGCAACACCCGACATTCGCCAGACGATCCTCGAAATCGTGCTCGACATGCTCGCCGGTCACGGCGTCGACGATGTCCATATCATCATCGCCAATTCCCTGCACCGGAAGATGACCGAGTGGGAAATGAAGCGAATGGTCGGACCAGCGATCTTCAACGAGTACTACCCGGATCGTTATTACAATCACGATGCCGAGTGGGCCGACGGGCTCATCAAGATCGGCGAAACCAGACATAAAGAGCCGCTCGTTCTGAATCGTCGCTGCGCTGAAAGCGATCTGTTGATCTACGTCAATATCAACTTCGTGCCGATGGACGGCGGTCACTAGTCGGTCGCGGTGGGACTTTGCGATTACGAGTCGCTGCGCATGCATCACGATCCGCAGACGATTCGCGATTCAGACAGTTACATGGATCCCGCGCG
>DATHTI010000418.1:0-2578 GCA_035463335.1 Pyrinomonadaceae bacterium
TCTTCGCGCAGCAGCAGCGTCACGGCCTGGGGAATCGTGCGGTCCATGAAGCGATCACTCATCACTTCGACGTTGTTGCGCACGGTCGGGATTTGTGTGCGACGGTCAATGGGAGATGCGGAGCGAGGTTGCGATTGCCGCATGGCGGCTTCCAATTCAGCGTCTGAGGGCAACCCGAGGTTGATGTTTCCCGACGCGAGCACTGACGACAGTAGCCGGTAAATTGCGGCTTC
Organism: Pyrinomonadaceae bacterium; assembly: GCA_035463335.1. Lineage (GTDB taxonomy): Bacteria > Acidobacteriota > Blastocatellia > Pyrinomonadales > Pyrinomonadaceae > PSRF01. The sequence goes on from DATHTI010000418.1 coordinate 234, forward strand.
AGTCTGGCTGGCGAGCGTGTCCATCTCAGCAAGCTCCGCGCGCACGCTATCGGCTTCGGCCTCGAGCTCGCGCAGCCGTGCCGCCAAATGCATCCTCGCCGCGCGCGACTGTCGCAGGCTCTGTTCCAGACGTGAGAGCAGGTTCTCGCTCATCGGCGGAGATTTTGCCACAGATCCGCGTAATCCGTGGTTAAAATTTATCGATCCCGGTCGAGAATGTAGGTTGGAAGCGATTTCAAGGAATCCGAATATTCCGATTCAGGAAGAATTTCGAGGGCCGCGCACGCCTCTTCCGCGTACTCATTCGCCCGCGCGCGGGCTTGGTCCAGGGCGCCGCTCCGCAGCATCGCCTCGAGTAGATCCTGAGGTTTGACGCTGCTGTATTTCCCTTCACGCAGCACCGTCTGGACCATCTCGCGCGCGTTTGGATCCGTGTCTCGCAGGTAAATCAACGGCAACGTGACCTTCCCGCCGAGCAGATCCGCGCCGGCGGCTTTCCCGAGCGCCTCTTCGGTCGAGGTGAAATCGAGCAGGTCGTCAATCAACTGAAACGCCGTCCCGAGATAGAGCCCGTAATCACGCAACGCATTCTGTTGCTTCTCACTCGCGCCACCGAGTATCGCCCCAATCTCACAGCTCGCACTAAACAGATACGCCGTCTTGCGCTTGAGCACATCGAAGTACTGCGCTTCCGAAATGTTAGCATCGCCCAACAGCGTCAACTGCAAAATCTCTCCCTCGGTCATCTTTCGCGTGACGCTGGTCAGGATGTCGAGCACCGGCAGCGATCGCTCCGCAAGACTCGTCTCGAACGCCGACATGTAAAGCCAGTCGCCCATGAGCACTGCCGTCTCGGTTCCATAAAGCGCGTTGACGGTCGGCCGTTTGCGGCGCGTGTCGGCATTGTCGATGATGTCGTCATGGACAAGGGTCGCAGTATGCAGAAACTCCATCACCGTCGCCATGCGGATCGAGTTGTAACGCGAGCCGTCGCCACCGACTGCATAGTTTGAAAGAACCGTGAGCGCGGGTCGCACACGCTTTCCACCCGACGCACGCAGGTACTCGCCGAGATAGTCGATCACCTGCACATTCGATCGTGCCTGGCGTTCAAACTCAAGCTCGACTTGCGTCAACTCATTGGCGATGACGCTGAAGATGCGACGTGCCGAAATCCTTGCCTCTTCGTCGAGCGCGATGGTGTTGCTTGACGTGGTCATGACAACAGAAGCGTTTCAGTTCGAGCGATAGTTCGTAAACTGCATGTGAATGCCGAAGTCTTTGTCCTTCAGCTTCGCGATAATGTCCTGAAGCGTGTCGCGATCGCGGCCGGTCACGCGCACGATGTCACCCTGAATGGAAGCCTGAACCTTTGCTTTACTGTCCTTGATAAACTTGACGACCTCTTTGGCTTTCTCCTGCGGGATACCTTCCTGGATTGCTGCGCGCTGACGCACTGTGCCACCTGCAGCCGGTTCGATGTTGCCGTAGTTGAATGCTTTCAACGGCACGCCACGACGCACGAGCTTCTGCTGCAGGATGTCGTTCATGTTGCGCAGCTTCGTTTCGTCTTCGGCAGTGAGCACAAGCTCATTTTTCTCGTGTACGACGTTGGCCTTGCTGCCCTTGAAGTCAAAACGCTGGCGCACCTCTTTGATAGTTTGATTGAGAGCGTTTGTGATCTCTGCTGCGTCAACCTGAGAGACGATATCAAAGGAGTTCTGCTGCGCCATTTGAAGGTGAGAATACCATCAAAACGGTAGCATGTGAAACTTGCCACAAGAGGCAAAAACGCCGCAAAGTACCTTATAATCCGAAGAACCTGTTGATGTTGCCGGTCGTGATGCGCGCCATCTCTTCAACCTCGACGTCGTGAAGCGCGGCGAGGCAACGTGCGACTTCCACAACATAAGCCGGTTCGTTTCGCTTGCCGCGATACGGGATGGGAGTGAGATATGGACAGTCGGTCTCGATCAGCAAACGATCGAGCGGGACTTGCTTCGCCACGGCGCGCAATTCGTCAGCCTTCTTGAAAGTGACGATGCCTGAAAATGAGATCATGAAACCGATCTCCACTGCGCGTTGCGCAAGATCCATGCTGCCACTGAAACAATGAAACACACCGCGGCGCTCTGCGCCTTCATATTCAGTCTGCAGTATCTCGATCGTTTCAGCTTCAGCCTCACGCGTATGGATCACCACCGGCAGATCACATTCACGCGCCGCACGAAGCTGTCGCTTGAAAACCTCGACTTGCACGTTGCGTGGTGAGTTGTCGTAGTGGAAATCGAGACCGATCTCGCCCCACGCGATTACGTGTTCGCTGTTGATAAGATTCTTGATCT
>DATHTI010000419.1:0-6936 GCA_035463335.1 Pyrinomonadaceae bacterium
GCCATCGGAGCCGCACAGAAAATCAAGTTCATCCCCGCCATGAAGGATGGCAAATTTGTTTCTGTGTGGATGCAACTCGAATACAACTTCGATCTCTACTGACTCATGGCCCACCTGCTCGAACACTGGTTTCACACAATCCTCAGTTTGGGTTGAGTCTATTGGACGAGCTTGTTTCCAACATGTCCAGGCTGGTTTTCGGCTTGTAAGAGGTATAATCAAACCCAGCTTGGGAGGGTCGCGACTTGATTAAATCGATACGATTTCAGAATTTCAAGGCGTTGCGAGATGCGACACTGCCGTTGGGGCCGTTTACATTGATCGTTGGTCCAAACGGCAGCGGTAAGAGTACCGCGGTGCAGGCCTTTAGCTTTGGCTCTTCTTACGATTATAAGCGACTCGACGATTGGGTCACTGTGGGGGCAGAAGTATCCTCAGAAGTGGCTGTCCACTTCAACTGGCAAATGGATGGCAACGAATTCATCACAAGTGTAGGGTTAAAAAAAGAGTTTTCCCCTGTGAAACTGGGAACTCTGCCGATGAGGAATAATCTTTCTGCCATCAGACCCCCTTTCCTCGGTTACGAAGGCTTCAGAGTTTTCTCGTTCGAGGCGAACGCTATAGCCAAACCCGTGATGACTTCCCCTAATCCTCAACTCGAACAGGACGGCTCAAACCTGGCCGCAGTGCTTGATGGGCTGCGGGATTCTGATCCGGAAAGATTGGAGGAGATGAATCGGGAATTGAACCGGTGGCTACCCGAATTCGATCGCATTCTCCTTGCGACACCTGAAGAGGGAAAGAAGAGCTTTGCACTTCGCACTTCGGTTGGTCATTTTCGTTTGCCGGCGTCGGAGCTTTCGCAAGGAGTACTCTTGGCGCTGGCGTTTCTGGCGGTGGTCTATGCTCCAAATCCTCCTTCGATCGTTTGTTTTGAGGAGCCGGACCGAGGTATTCATCCAAGGTTGTTCGTGGACATTCGCGATGCTATGTACCGCCTAGCCTTTCCCGAGAACTACGGTGAGAAGCGTAAATCGGTGCAGGTGATTGCAACTACGCATTCGCCATATCTGCTCGACCTTTATAAAGAACATCCAGAACAAATCGTCATCGCACACAAGGATGAACAAGGCGTGCATTTCGAGCGCTTATCTGAAAAACCTCACATTGACGAGATTTTGGAAAGTGCGCCGCTGGGAGATATCTGGTACAGCGGTATTCTCGGCGGAGTTCCCTCAGCTCCATGAAAATCGCGGTAATTAGCGAGTCTCCGGCCGATGAAGCCGCGGTCAAGATTTTGATAGACGCGATACTTGGGCACGAAGCCGAACTGGTGTCGGTCGCACGGCTCCGTCCCAATGGTTGGCCGCAGGTCTTGAACCTTCTTCCCAGCATCTTCAAAGCTCTACACTACTACACGGATGCGGAAGGGGTCGCCGTTGTGGTCGATTCTGACAGCTCCCCGGTTCACGTACTTGACCATCCGCTAGATCAAGAGTGTCATTCAGAATGTCGTGTGTGCTTGCTTCGCAGTTGTCTAAGAACTTCTTTGCTAAGAGTCTCACCTGTATCAAACCGCGTTGCGATTAGAACTGCTGTGGGTGTGGCAGTGCCTGCAGTAGAAGCCTGGTATCGCTGCGGCCTCGATACTCACGTAAATGAAGCAAGATGGATTGGCAAGCTTTCAGGAGAACCTATCAATTACACGAAGCGATCACTAAAGGTGGATGTTTACGGTTCAGACCAGCCAGGTCTTCAAGCTGAGACGACCGCTGCTGTTGAGGCAGCACACCGCTTGGCTAATAACATCGAACAATTGAGTCAAATTATTTCCAACAGGATTTGGCTGTTTCGTTACTGACGTTCGCAACTGGCTTTAATACGATGCACCTGCTCGAAGTTCGAAATCTCCGGACGCACTTTCCCACCCGCTCAGGACTCGTGCGTGCGGTTGATGGTGTTAGCTTTCATCTCGATCGTGGTGAGCTGCTGGGGCTCGTCGGGGAGTCGGGTTGTGGGAAGTCGATAACTGCACTCTCCCTTATGCGACTCATCGCGCCGCCCGGCAGGATCGTTAACGGCGAGATACTCTTCGACGGCAAAGATCTGCTCAAGCTTTCAGACTCCGAAATGCGCGAGATGCGCGGCGACGATATCGCCATGATCTTTCAGGATCCGATGACGTCGCTCAATCCTGTTTTCACTGTCGGTGAACAGATTGCCGAGGCGCTGCGATTCCACCGAAAGCTCTCGCGCAAACAGGCACGACAGGCGACGATCGAGGCGATGGGCGAAGTCGCGATTCCGGATCCCGCGCGTCGCGTCGACGATTATCCACATCAACTTTCCGGCGGCATGCGGCAGCGCGTGATGATTGCAATGGCGCTTGCCTGTAATCCGAAACTGCTGATCGCTGACGAACCGACGACGGCTCTCGACGTCACGATCCAGGCGCAGATACTCGAGTTACTCGACGACCTGCGAAAGCAGCGCGAGCTGGCAGTGCTTTTGATCACTCACGATCTCGGTGTCGTTGCGGAAGTTGCCGATCGCGTCGCGGTGATGTACACGGGAAGGATTGTTGAGGAGTCGCCGGTCGAGGAATTGTTTGCACGGCCAAAGCATCCATACACGGAAGGTTTGCTGCGTTCTGTGCCGAAGCTAACCAGCACGCAGGTGATACGAAAAGAACGGCTCGAAACGATCGAAGGTGTGGTGCCGCGGCCGACCGATCTGCCGCCCGGTTGTCACTTCGCGCCGCGTTGCCCGCATCGCATGCCACGTTGCACCGCGGAAGAGATCCCGCTATACCAGCTCGAAGGCGGCGTCGAAGTGCGTTGCGTGCTTTACGATCTTGCAGCGGCCGTTGCGGCCGATCACGAAGGTGCTCATGAGCGCACAAGTTGAAGTAGATCAAACGAACCTGCCCGTCGCGCCCGTTGAACCGCGCGAGACGCTCATCAGCGTGCGTGGTCTGGTCAAACACTTTCCGGTCGAAGGATCGACCGACGTGGTGCGCGCAGTTGATGGTGTGTCGTTCGAGATCTTTGCCGGAGAGACGCTCGGACTAGTCGGCGAGTCAGGCTGCGGGAAGTCGACAGTCGGACGCTGTTTGCTGCGATTGATCGAGCCGACTGCCGGTCACATCTATTTCGCGGGACGCGACATTCTCGCGCTCAACAAGAAAGAGCTGCGCGAGATTCGTCGCGAGATGCAGATCATTTTTCAGGATCCTTACGCGTCGCTAAATCCGCGTATGAAGATTGGCGACATCGTCGGCGAGCCACTCATCATTCACAACCAGGGAACAAAGAGTGAGCGGCGCGATCGCGTGGCCGCACTACTGCGACGCGTCGGGCTCGATCCTGACTACATGAATCGTTACGCGCACGAGTTCTCGGGCGGGCAACGACAGCGAATCGGTGTCGCCCGATCGCTGGCGTTGAATCCGAAGTTGATAGTTGCTGATGAGCCGGTGTCGGCGCTGGACGTTTCGGTGCAGGCGCAAGTCGTCAACCTGTTACAGGAGTTACAGGAAGAGTTTAAGCTGACTTACCTGTTCATCTCGCACGGGCTGGCTGTTGTCGAACATATCTCGACGCGTGTCGCGGTGATGTACCTCGGACGAATAGTTGAGATCGCGAGCGCGGAGGAGTTGTATGCGCAGCCGCTACACCCGTACACGCAGGCGTTGTTGTCTGCGATTCCGATTCCGGATCCGACGCAGAAGCGAAAGCGGATCGTGTTGCAGGGCGATGTGCCGACGCCGATCAATCCGCCGTCAGGTTGTCGCTTTCGGACGCGCTGCCCGTTAGCGATTGAAGAGTGTGCGCATATAGATCCCGAGCTGAGGGAAGTGTCGCCGGGCCATCACGTGGCGTGTATTCGCGTGCCGGGATGGGACCAGGCGGTGTCGAAACCATCCACAGATTACACAGAATCGTTTATACAATCTGCGCAATCTGTGGATGAAACTTCTTAGGAGGAAACTAATGAGCGATCCGATAGCAGTGCCGAGCACGCCCGCGACTGGCGAAGAAATGTCAACTGCTGAAACCCTGACGGGCATTTTCTTTGAGCCGTCGAGAACGTTCCTGGCCCTACGCGAACGGCCGCGCTTTCTTGTAGCAGGTCTTATCCTGTTGGCCCTGGCTTGCATAGTGACGGCAATTCTCTACACGAGAGTTGATATGGGCCAATTCATTCGCGACAGGATCGAGAGTTCCCCGAACGCGGCGCAAATAACCGAACAGCAGAAGGAGATGCAGGTCAGGGTAGGAAAGAGTTTTGGCGCGGCGGCGATACCTTTGTCGGTGCCGATAAGCATTGCCGGCGGGTCGGCGCTGTACCTCCTGCTCACGATGGCGTTTGGAGGATCGATCACTTACAAGAAGTCGCTGGCAGTTTGGACTTACTCATCGTTACCACCTTCAGTTTTGGGGGCGCTGATAGCGATTCTGGTCCTCTTTCTGAAATCGCCTGATTCGATCGATCCTGAACACATGGTTGCGACAAACCCTGCGGCTCTTCTGAGTGAAGACTCATCGAAGGTGCTGGTGGCGATCTTGAGCCAGTTCGACATCCTCCGGTTCCTCGGACTCTTCCTCGCTGCCTTAGGCCTGCGAAAGGTTGCGAAGCTTTCATCCGGCGCCGCATGGGGCGTCGTGCTGGCTTTGTGGGCCATCGGCGCGTTACTAAGAATCGGCTCCGCCGTCATCTTCGGCCGCTAAGAGATAGCCACAAAAAGGCACAAAAAGCACAAAATGTTCAAGAAGAACTTTTGTGCTTTTTGTGGCCCTATTCGTAGCGGAGTGATTCGATGGGATCGAGGCGGGCGGCTTTCCACGCGGGCCACAGGCCGAAGATCAGGCCGATGCCGATGCTCGCGATCAGACCACCGACGGGCGCCCAGAGTGGCACGTAAGACGGAAGCAGCAAGCGCAACAAAAGCGTCAGCCCCCACCCGATTGAAAGACCTACAATTCCGCCGAGGCCCGTGAGTGTCGCAGCCTCGATGAGGAACTGCCACATGATGTCGCTGCGTCTCGCGCCAATTGCTTTGCGCACGCCAATCTCGCGCGTGCGCTCGGTGACTGACACGAGCATGATATTCATCACGCCGATACCACCGACCATCAAACCGACAGAAGAGATCGCCACCATCGCGATCGCGAGACCGGCAGTGATCGAGCGGAAATTATCCAGAATGCTTTCCGAAGTCTCCATTCCGAAGTTGTCGTTTGCGGCAAACGGCACTTGCCTCCGCACGCGCAGCATGTCGCGCACCTGGTCTTTTGCTTCGTCCATCATGCCGGCCCGCGCGACAGCGAGAATGTAGATGTCATCAGCGTTCGGTTTCAGTTTCTGGGCCACCGTAAACGGCACGTAGATCACGTTATTCTGATCGTCACTGCCGCCACCGATGAGGAACTGTTCGCGCTTCTGCAACACGCCTACAACTCGAAACTCCTGCGTTCCAATCTTGATCGTTTGGCTCACCGGCGAGCCGATCTTGAAAAAGTCATCGGCGACTTTTGAACCGACAACACAAACTTCCTGGTTCGTGTCGTTCTCGGTTTGCGTGAAGAAACGACCTTCTGAGATCACCTGCGTGCCGGCTTTTTCAAATTCCGGCAGCGTGCCCTGAAGTGCGACCTGCGCGGAGGTTTTACCACCGCCGGAAACCATCAGCTTGCCGCCAAAGAAGTTGTTGGTGATGTCGAGAAAGGGAACTGACAGCTCGATTGCGGGCAGCGACTGGAGCGCGACGGCGTCGTCGTACGTCAGCTCCTTGCGCATGCGCTCTTCGCGCGACAAGCGACCGATATGAATGCCGGGATTGTATTTGCTGATGTAGATCGAGCGAGTGCCGAACGACTCGACTTCCCGCTTCACGGAAACGTCAACGCCGCTGATGATCGCCGCGATCAGCATCACCGTAATGATGCCGATGACAACGCCGAACACTGTCAGAAACGAGCGCAGTTTATTCGCGCGCAGGGTTGACAGGGCCATCATGAGGTTTTCGTAGATGTCGCTTCGCAGGATTTTCATTTTAGTCAGCCCTCAAGGCCTCAATCGGATCCAGCCGCGCCGCTTTCCATGCCGGAAAGAGACCCGAAACCACGCCAGCTCCACCCGAAATAGTCAGGGCGAATAAGATCGCGGTTATGGACAGGTAGGTAGGAAAGACCAAAGCCGTCACTACCGCGCCAATGATCCACGCCAGAAAGATCCCCACCGCGCCACCAATGAGCGCGAGGGAGGCCGCTTCCACGAGAAACTGTTTGAGAATATCGACCTTCCGCGCGCCGAGAGATTTTCTAATGCCGATCTCTTTCGTGCGCTCAGTGACCGACACCAGCATGATGTTCATAATCACGATCGCGCCGACCAGCATAGCGATACCCGGAACAGCAACTGCCACCAAAAAGATGGTCCCGAGAAGTCGATCGCGAAGTCCGGTGATTGCATCGGGCGTGACGATGCCGAAGTTGTCTTTCTCGTTTGGTCCAAGTTTGCGGCGCACGCGCATCAGGAAGCGCGCCTCTTCAACCGCGTCGTTGAAGCGCTCGTCTGTAATTGAAGTGGCGACGAAATAGAGTGCGCGCCCGCGAATGAGACTGCCATAGTTTATGGCGTAGGTTTTCAATGGCAGGATGACGAACGTGTCCTGCGGAATACCGAACACGGTTCCTTTCGCTGTTTCTATGCCGATCACACGATAAGGAAGTCCACGAACGCTGATTTCCGAGCCGATGGCGTTGCCGGCAGGGAATAGTTTCGTCGCTACGTCAGCGCCGATGTAGGCAACACGCGCGGCGCCCTCGTTCTCGGGATCGGCGATGAAACGTCCTTCCGCAACGTCGCGATTTTCAATATCGACGCAGTTGGCAGTGGCGCCCGAAACAAACACATCTTCCAGCACTTCGTTGC
>DATHTI010000420.1:0-11967 GCA_035463335.1 Pyrinomonadaceae bacterium
GGTGACGGCGAAATCATGATTTCCACTTCGCGTTACGAACAAGCGTTGCAGCCGTCGATTTTGATCCAGCTCAGCGATAGTGGCGTCGGTATCCCCGAAGACGATCTGACACGCATCTTCGATCCGTTCTTTTCCACCGGCAAAAAAGGAACGGGCCTGGGCTTGTGGGTCACTCAGGATATCGTCAGGCAACACGGTGGTCGCATCGAAGTAAGCAGCGAAGTTGGCCGGGGAACAGTTTTTAGCATCGTACTTCAGGTTGACTCCCCCATCCTGGAAAGCCAGGAGAGCGACTCCAGATTAACGACGAGATGAGTCATTCGTTCAACCAATCGGGAAACGGAGCGCCTACGGACGATCAGGGCGGCTTCATTCCGTTTTCCGAGGGGGCCCGCCTGCTAGTCGTCGACGACGAAGAAAGCCTGCGGATCACTACCGCGGCGATCTTCGAGAAAGAAGGTTACGTCGTCGATACGGCTGCGAGTGGAGACGAGGCGATAGAGCTGCTCGGTAAAGCAGACTATGACCTTGTACTGACTGACCTGCACATGGAAGGAGGCGACGGCCTCTCCGTTCTCAACCAGATTCGCAGCCAGGCGCCACTCACGATCTCAGTTGTATTAACCGGATTTGCTTCTGTCGAATCAGCTATCGCTGCGTTGCAGGAAGGTGCTTACGACTATCTCGTGAAGCCATGCGACATCGAGAGCATGAAGCACACGATTCGCAGAGGCGTCGAGCACCGGCGGTTGATGCTTGCCGAACAGAAAGCACGTGCGGATCTGCGACAGTTGAATCTCGATCTCGAGCAAAGGATTGAACAGCGCACAGCGGAGCTCAAACGACTCAACGTCGAGCTCGCCGAAGCCAACCGCGCCAAGGACGTATTTCTTGCCACTCTCTCGCACGAGTTGCGCACGCCGCTCACGCCCGTGGTCGGATGGATCAAGCTGCTGCGCAGTGGAACTCTTGACGAGAAGAGTGTCGCGCAGGCGCTGGATGCGATTGAGCGCAACGCGTGGTTGCAGTCGAGGTTGATCGACGATCTGCTCGACACCTCCCGCATCGCGACCGGCAAATTGCATTTCGAACCGAAGCCGACTGATCTAAACGTCATTGTTAAGTCTGCTGTCGATACGGTACGCGCGTCTGCTGCTTCACGTAACATCGAAATATCGATGACGCTGTGGCCATCGAGTTTGGTCGTGCTCGGCGAGCCTATTCGTTTACAGCAGATCGCCTGGAACCTCGTTTCGAATGCCATCAAGTTTACCGATCCCGGTGGCAAGGTAAACATTACGACGCAGCCCGACGACACTCAGGCTTTGCTGACGGTGGTTGATACTGGCGTTGGGATCGAGCCTGAGTTTTTGCCGCATGTGTTCGATCGTTTTCGTCAGGCAGACGGCTCGACTTCGCGACGGCACGGTGGTTTGGGTCTGGGGCTCGCGATTGCCGATGCGCTGGCGAAGATGCATGGCGGTCGACTTGAGGCAAGGTCGGACGGTGTTGGAAAAGGCGCCACGTTTTCGTTGCGAATGGAATTAGCGCCGGTTGAAAGAGTCGCTTCCGAACCCGTTGACATGAAACGTCACTCGCTCGTGGGCCTGGAAGTCCTGGTCGTCGAAGACTCGCCCGACACGTTGTTGCTGTTGAGCACGATCTTTCGTCGTGAGGGTGCGAATGTAACGACGGCTTCCTCAGCGGCAGAAGCACTGAACCGTGCTATGGCCAACCAGCCACACATAATCATTTCAGACATCGGTATGCCGGACGTGGACGGTTATCAACTCCTCGAGCAACTGCGCCTCTTGCCCGGCCTCGACGAGGTACCCGCGATTGCCGTATCAGGTTATGCGAGTGAAGAAGACCGCGAGCGCGCCCTCGCCGTTGGCTATCTCGCCCTCGTCCCCAAACCAATCGATGTCAACATCCTCTTCGGCCTCATCCAGGATCTCAAAGCTCCCGCCGTTAGAGATTGACTTTACCTGCGAACTGAAAGATAAGTGCGCCTGACGTAATGAACGGCTTGTTAATCGACGAGCGAGATTACCCGGCGCAAGATGATGACAGAAGGCGGCGAACCGATAAGCGCTCCGGCATGCTCAGCAAAGACAATAGGGAGCATTTGCGATGAACGAAGAGCATTTACACCGGCTTCGTTACGAACCGGACACCTGGAACGCCTGGCGCCGCGAGCGACCGGAGATACGCCCTGATCTTTCCGGTGCGGCCCTCAACTCACTGGCCTCAAGATCTACGTTATCACGCCATAACTCGTTCTTCAGCCGCTTCGAACAGAGAAGTTTTGACGGCATTAACCTTCAAAATGCGGATTTACGTGGCTCGAAAATCTGGGTGTCAGACCTCAGCCGCGCCGATCTTAGCAATGCGGACATGCGCAAGGCGGAAATCCGTCGGAGCCAACTGACGAGCGCAGATCTGCGCGGCGCAGATCTACGTGACACCCAGTTCCTCGCTACAACTCTCAGCGGCACCCATCTTGATAAAGCGATATTCGGTGGTACTCATCTCGGGTTTACTCCGCTCGCCAGCGTGGAAGGACTCGACCAGGTGGAGCATCGTAAGCCCAGCTATATCGATCAGTTTTCAATCATCAAGTCGACACCTGTTCCGATAGCCTTTCTCCGCGCGTGTGGCGGCCCGAGCAAACAATTCGGATGACGGAGCTATACACTCAGAGTCATCCACTGTATACGTCTTTCATCAGCTATTCGAGAAGAGATGAGCCATTCGTCGGTTATCTACGTGAGTGGCTGACCTGGCATGGCGTGCCGAGTTGGTTTGCCCCACAGGATATGCGGCAGGAGGAGTTCCAAAGTAGCGAAGCGGAGCTGGAACGAGATCTTTACACGTACGTCGATGAGGCCGAACGTGTTTTGCTGGTGATTAGTCCAAACATTCTGCCCAGTGGATGGGTTGGTAAAGAAGTTCAGCGGGCGCGGCATCGCACAGCGTTGATTCCAATTCTGATCGAGACGATGCCGCACCCAGACAGCCTTGAATGGAGAGCGCTCATTGCTAAGACCGTTGACGATGTTCCGTACACTCAACTCAATCCCGACGAGTACTCTGAGCAGCTAAAAAAACTTTTGGCAGGATACTTCTTTGATTTTCGGAACTGGCGCGAGCCTTCAGTTCTCGCGCAAACTTTGCCGACTTTGCTACCTTTCTTAACGCGCACTCCACAACCGGCCGAACCAGGCAGCTCGTAATTAACTGTAGGAAACTTGAAGCCTGAGCTTATAACAAGTCTCGACCAAATCAGTCCGACATGGCTGACCGGAGTGCTTCGGCGATCCAGACTGCTAACCACTAATAGTGTCGCCGAAGTCACTTTTGAAAGCGCCGTGACAAGCTTTTCAGTCATTGCTCATCTGCGAATCTCGTACACTCGCAAATCCGAGCTGCCGGATCGTCTCTTCCTGAAGTTCTCGAAACCGGTGCATCCCGTTTCAACTCCAGAGGGTGGTTGGGAAGTGGTCTTCTATAAATCTGTTGCGCCACATACTCCCAATGTCTTGCGTTGCTACGACGCCGTGTTTTCAACAGAACATCGCAGGTTGCATCTTCTGTTAGAAGATGTCTCACTCACGCACTACAGTGAGCCTCCGTCTCAATTGCCGCCGTCGCGGAGGAATTGCGAGCTCATCGTCCAGGCGTTGGCAGATATTCATGCGACCTGGTGGGGAGGTCCCCCGTGGGATGTGATCGGCTGGACACTTCCGGACCAGGTTGAGGTTGATCGTAGGATCAAAGACGTTAGTGAGCGCATCGCCCGGTTTGCGAGCTTCCTTGGAGATCGGCTCACCGAAAAGCGGCGTGATACTTACGACGAGGTACTTGCGGCGCTACCCGACCTGTACACCCGCCTAACGCTTCCCACGGCATACACAGTGGTCCACGACGACATTCACATCGGCAACGTGCTATACCCGCGTAACCCGGAGACAGACACCGTTCGCATTATCGACTGGCAGACCTGGCTCATCGATCTGGCTCCGAAAGACCTGGCCCACATGATGGCCCTCTTCTGGTTCCCGGAACAGCGGCGAGCTCTCGAAATACCGCTTTTACAGCAGTACTACAATCGGCTCTGTGAGAACGGAGTGAGTGACTATTCCTGGGAGCAGTTATGGAACGACTACCGTCTCTGCGTCATCAGGAAACTCTTTCACCCTGCCTGGCAATGGGACACCGGCCACCATCCAAACATCTGGTGGAACCACCTGGAACGGGTGATGCTGGCTTATGAAGACTTAGACTGCCGCCAATGTCTTTAGCCACAAAGAAGCACAAAACCACGAAAGCAGCGCCTGATTTTTGTGCCTTTTGTGCCTCTTTGTGGCTGGTTTATGTGCCTCTTCGTGGCGAAAAACCTAACACACACAAATAGTTGACAAAATCAAATTTGTAACTATAATGGTTACAAAACGGCGGCCCGTAGTTCCCCGAACAGTTTGATATGTCGACAAATAGCAGGTTCGCGGTAGCGGTACATGTATTGAGTTTGATGGCCTGGTCAGGCGAAGAACCCCTTAAATCAGAACAGGTTGCAGAAAGCGTAAACACCCACCCGGTCGTTATCCGGCGCATCCTAAAGGAACTCGCCGAAGCCGGGCTGGTTGTGTCTCAGACCGGCGCGTTCGGCGGCTCCAGGCTGGCTCATGACCCGGCTGAAACGACCCTGCTCGACGTCTACCAGGCGCTCGAGCATGGTGGCGTTTTTTCCCTGCATCGTGCCCCACCGAGTCGTGATTGCCCCGTGGGCGTGAATATCGAAACCGTTCTAGGAGACGTGCTGCTGGAAGTTGATACTGCGGTTGAGAAAGTACTACAAAACATAACGATAAACGACGTGGTGCGGCGATTGAAACCCTGTGGCGCTGCAGTGGCATCGAAGTCGCTGGACGGTATTGCGAAGAATGGGAAGAGGAAGCACTACGAACAGAAGCAGATAGCTTTGCCCGCACTGCGAGCTGGGGCGAAGAGCCGGGGGAACGGAAACGGGTCCTCCGAACTGCGTAAATAAAACCGCGAGAAAGGAATATAAATTTGTCCAGGCTTGAAAAAGATCAAAGCGGTATCGAGCTCATGAATTCGGTCAAGGGCGAGTTCGTCAACCTCAGTGAGGAGCTGACGGACGACGCCGTGTCGATTGAGGATATCGACGAGGTACTACAAACGCTCGAGCGAGCTACCAGTAGTGAAACCGAGATCGAAGAGCCTTTGATCGAGGAGTCGTCGTCTGCCGTCGAATCCGAAGAGGGTATGAGCGAAGAGGTTGAGCTCGACCTCTCAGCCGGCGAAATGGATAAGACGTCGGATCCCATCCGCGTTTACATGCGCGAGATGGGTGTCGTGCCGCTGCTCACGCGCGAGCAGGAAGTGTCGATCGCGAAGCGCATCGAGCGCGGCCAGAAGCGTGCGGAGAAAGCAATCGCACGTTCGCCGATTGCAGTAGTTGAGCTATTCCGGATTGGCGACGAGCTGGCTGCCGGATCACTTAACATCCGCGACGTCGTAGCTTTCTCGGATCAAATGGAAACCGAGGAACACGAAGATCGCAGTGAAGAGTATTTGCAGTGGACGATCGAAGGTCTTAACAACATTCGCGGGCTCTACAAACGAGGGCTGAAAGAATTCGAGAAATTTGCCGAGGAGCTGAGAGCTTCGCGTGGCAAGCGTTCGAAGAAACTGTTGCGCTTCCGGCGCAAGCTGGCGCGCACGCGTCTCGAAATCGCCACCGAGATCAGAAGTCTTCACTTGAAAGAAGCTGCCCGGCAGCGACTCATCGCCGCGATCGGCGCCGTCTACAAAGAGACGCGCAATCTCGAGCGCGAGATCGAGTCGAACAACGAAAAGCTGCGGCGCAAAGGTTTGAAGGCCGACAAAGCGAAGGAATACCGGAAGCACGTCGCCAACGCGCGCAAGCGTTTGAAAGAGATCGAAGCGGAGCATCACTTGTCGCCGCTCGAGATCAAGCGTTCGCACCAGATGATCGCTATCAGCGAAGCGCAGACGGCACAGGCGAAGCACGAGCTCACGGAAGCCAACCTGCGTCTCGGGGTTTCGATCGCGAAGAAGTATCAGAACCGTGGCTTGCAGTTTCTGGATCTGATTCAGGAAGGCAATCTCGGTTTGATGAAGGGCGTCGATAAGTTTGACTGGCGGCGTGGTTATAAGTTTTCAACTTATGCGACGTGGTGGATTCGCCAGGCAATCACGCGTGCAATCGCCGATCAGGCGCGCACCATTCGTATTCCGGTGCACATGATCGAAGTCATCAACAAGCTCAAGAACACTTCGCGTGAGCTGGTGCGTGAGCTTGGTCGCGAGCCGACGACTGAAGAGATCGCAAAGAAGATGGATACCTCGGTCGACAAGGTGCGCAAAGCGCGCAAGTTGATGCAGGATCCGATCTCGTTGGAGACGCCGATTGGTGAGAATGGCGATTCGCAGCTCGGCGACTTGATCGAAGACAAATCGAGCGAGAGCCCGGCGGCGCGTGTTATCACTTCAAATTTGCGTGAGATCGCCGGTGACGTGTTGCAGACGTTGAGCCCGCGTGAAGAGCGTGTAATTCGTTTGCGATTCGGACTCGACAACGGCGGTCATGAGCGGACGCTGGAAGAAGTAGGCCAAAACTTCAACGTCACGCGCGAACGCATTCGCCAGATTGAAGCAAAGGCACTGCGCAAACTGCGTCATCCGTCGCGTGCGCGGCTACTAAAGAATTTCCTCGAAGGCGAGGGGCAATAAAATACAGACCGAGCGTGCGTAGCGCCGGGTTAGATTAGGAGCAACTAAAAAATGAGTGAACATGTAAAGGAAGTGAGCGACAGCTCGTTTGAAAAAGACGTATTGAGCTCCGGTAAGCCGGTGCTGGTTGATTTTTGGGCTGAGTGGTGTGCCCCCTGCCGAATGCTGGCGCCGACCGTTGCGGCTGTCGCGGAGCATTATGGTGATAACGCGAGCGTGGTGAAGTTGAATGTGGACGACAACCCATCAACCGCCCAGCGTTACGGTATCAAGGGTATTCCGACACTGATTCTTTTCCGCGATGGAAAAGAAGTGGAGCGCGTTGTGGGCGCGACCAGTAAAGAATCGATCACGCGGATGATCGAGAAGTACGTGACCGCTAAGGCGGCAAGTTAAAAAACACTCTGGGCGATTAGGGGCCGGGCGTCTATGGCGTCCGGCCTTTTTTCTTTGTGTGCTTTTTGTGCCTTTTTGTGGCTAAAATGAGGCCGCATGGAACAAGCGAAGCCCACGCGTCTGATCGTCGGCATTACCGGTGCGACCGGAACGATCTTTGGTGTGCGACTTTTGCAGATGCTGCATGGGTCGGGTGTCGAGACACATCTCGTGGTGAGTAAGTGGGCGGCGCGCACGCTCGCACACGAAACGCCACATTCTCTCAAGTACGTACAAAGCCTCGCGACACAAAGCTACGGTATCGGCGCACAGGGCGCTGCAATCTCGAGCGGCTCGTTTGTAACACTCGGAATGGTGATCGCGCCGTGCAGTATGCGCACGCTCGCCGCAATCGCTCACGGCCTCGGCGACAATCTGATTCATCGCGCGGCCGACGTGATTCTCAAAGAGCGACGCAAGCTCGTACTCGTCGTGCGCGAGTCGCCGTTCAATGAGATCCATCTCGAGAACATGCTGAAACTGGCGCGCATGGGCGTGGTGATTCTTCCCCCCGTGCCCGCGTTCTACAACAATCCTCAGAACCTCGACGATATGATCAATCACATCACGATGCGTGTGATCGATCAATTCGACATCCATCTCGACGTGATGAATCGCTGGGATGGCGTGCTGCTGGACAGAAAGCGATCAACGGAAGCAGAGTAGGAGAGCAAGTCATGGGTGAAATGGTCCAATTCCCGTTTGCCGGCGGCAACACCGGAGGTTATCTCGCAACACCGAAACAGGGCAGCGGCCCGGGCGTCATAGTGATTCAGGAATGGTGGGGACTCGTAGATCACATCAAAGACGTTTGCGATCGATTCGCTGACGAGGGCTTTGTCGCGCTCGCGCCCGATCTCTATCATGGCAAAACGACTAAATCTCCAGACGAAGCCGGCAAGCTGATGATGGCTATGCGCATCGACGAAGCTGAAAGAGATCTCAGCGCCGCGGTTAACTATTTAGAAACACAGGATTCGACGACCAGCGACAAGGTCGGTGTTGTCGGATTCTGCATGGGCGGCGCTCTCTCGCTCTATACGGCGACAAAGAACGAGAGCGTCGGCGCGTGTGTTGTTTTCTATGGCGGACATCCGAAAGTGAAACCCGATCTGCCGAACCTTCACGCACCTGTGCTGGGTCTCTACGGGGAAAATGACGAATCGGTGACGCCTGACGTGGTTCATAAGTTAGAACGCGAGGTGAAAGCGCTAGGCAAATCGATCGAAGTCGTGATTTATCCCGGTGCGGGTCACGCGTTCTTTAACGATGAGCGCCCGCAAGTTTATAACGCCGAAGCTGCGGCCGATGCGTGGCGGCGCACCATCGCGTTCCTGCGCGAGCATTTATCTGTGTAATCCGTGTTAATCTGTGGCGAATAAACCATAGGTCCGTCTCTACAAGCTCCATCTCTACCACAAAAAAGAGGAACTGTTTATGACCATGTCTTCGTGCGCATTGACTGTGATCGCTCTCCTGTTTCTACTGCCGCTGCGCGTAGTTGCGCAGGAACCACCGCGACCACCAGCGACACCGTCGCCATCTCCAACCGCAACCGCGAGCCCATCGCCAACAGCGACGCCCGAAGCATCACCAACACCACGCGATCCGATGTCGACTCCGACATTCAACGGACTTCGAATGCGCTCGATTGGTCCAGCATTCACTTCCGGACGCATCAGCGGTTTTGCAGTCGATCCGTCAAACCCTGCGCGTTACTACGTTGCCGTGGCCTCAGGCGGTGTGTGGAAGACAATCAACGCCGGCATCACGTGGACACCAATCTTCGACAACGAAGCCTCTTACTCGATCGGCGCCATCGCGCTCGATCCAAAGAACCCGCTCACGGTCTGGGTCGGCACGGGGGAGAACAACAGCCAGCGCAGCGTCTCGTACGGCAACGGAGTTTATAAATCGGAAGACGGCGGCCGCACGTGGCGAAACGTCGGGCTCAGAACTTCCGAACACATCGGGCGCATCGTGCTAGATCCGAAAGACTCGAACATCGTTTACATCGCATCGCAAGGCCCACTGTGGGGACCGGGCGGTGAGCGCGGACTTTACAAAACCACTGACGGCGGCAAGACCTGGAAGAGCATTCTCAACATCAGCGAGAACACGGGCGTCACCGACATCGTCATCGATCCAAACGATCCAAACACGCTCTACTGCGCTTCGTATCAACGACGCCGTCACATGTGGACACTCATCAACGGTGGACCAGAGAGCGCGATCTATAAATCCACAGACGCAGGCGCGACCTGGAACAAACTGCGCGCCGGCTTGCCGACAGTCGAGCTGGGTCGTATCGGACTCGCGATCTCGCCAGTTGACTCAAACGTGATCTACGCAACTGTCGAAGCTGCCGATCGAAGAGGTGGAATCTTTCGTTCGAGCGATCGTGGCGGCAGTTGGGAACGGCGCAACGAGTTTGACGCGACCGCGATGTACTATTCGCGCATCGTTGCCGATCCGAAAGACGTCGATCGCATCTACGTCATGAACGTCTTCCTGATGGTGTCAGACGATGGTGGCCGCACGCTGCGACGGCTTGGGGAGAAAAACAAGCACGTCGACAATCACGACATCTGGATCGATCCGGCGAATACGGATCATTATCTCGTTGGCTCTGATGGTGGCATTTACGAGAGCTATGATCGCGGCCAGAACTGGGACTTCAAACAGAACCTGCCGGTGACGCAGTTTTACGACATCACCACTGACAACGCGAAGCCTTTTTACAACATCTACGGCGGCACGCAGGACAACTTCAGCTTCGGTGGTCCATCACGCACACGCAGCGCGTCCGGCATCGTTAATTCCGACTGGTTTGTCACAAATGGAGGCGACGGTTTTCGTTCCCAGGTCGATCCCGAAGATCCAAATACAATTTACGCAACCTTGCAGCACGGGGTGATCGTCCGTTTTGATAAGCGCACCGGCCAGCGCATCGGCATTCAACCGCAACCGGGCCGTGACGAAGATCCGCCGCGCTGGAACTGGGACACGCCGTTCATCATCAGCCCGCACTCCCGCACGCGACTCTATATGGCTTCTGACAAACTGTACCGCACGGACGATCGCGGTGACACGTGGACCGTAATCAGCGGCCAGCTATCGCGCGCACTCGATCGCGACAAGCTGCCGGTGATGGGAAAGGTCTGGAGCATCGACGCGGTTGCGAAAAACGCTTCGACTGCGTTCTTTGGCAACGCCTCGGCGCTCGCCGAGTCGCAGAAGAAAGATGGTTTGATTTACGTCGGTACTGACGATGGCTTGTTGCAAATAACCGAAGACGGCGGCAAGAACTGGCGCAGGATCGAGAAGTTTCCCGGTGTCGCTGACATGTCGTACGTCAGCCGCATCATCACTTCAAATCACGATGCGAACACGGCGTACGTGGCCTTTGAAAATCACCAGAACGCTGACTTCAAACCATATCTATTGAAGACGACTGACGCTGGACGCACGTGGACGTCGTTGAGCGCGAACCTGCCGAAGAATGGACCAGTTTGGGCCATCGCGGAAGATCATGTGAACCCGAACCTGCTTTTTACGGGCACGGAATTCGGCTTGTTCTTCTCAGTTGACGGCGGGCAGAAGTGGGTTCAGCTCAAGGGCGGCCTGCCGACGATTCAGGTGCGTGATCTCAATATTCAGAAGCGAGAGAACGATCTGATCGTGGCGACATTCGGTCGTGGCATTTATATTCTCGACAACTATACGCCGCTGCGTTTAATCAAGCCGGAGATGCTGCGGCAGGAAGCGGCCGTGTTTCCGGTGAAGGACGCGTTGATGTACATCCAGTCGCAGCCACTCGGCGGCCGCGGTAAGAGTTTCCAGGGTGAGCGGTTCTACACTGCCGACAACCCGCCATTCGGCGCGACTGTCACGTGGTATCTGAAAGACGCCATCAAGACGAAAAAAGAGAAGCGGCAGGAGAGCGAGCGCGAGGCTGAACGTAAAAAAGCACCGATTGATTTGCCCACGCGCGCCGAGCTGCGTGCGGAAGAAGAGGAAGAAGCGCCCTCCGTCATCGTCACGATTACGGACGCGTCTGACAACGTCGTCCGGCGATTAACTGGACCAGTCGGCGCAGGCATCCAGCGCCTGACGTGGGACCTGCGTTATCCCGCAGCGAACCTTTCGGCTCCACCGCCGCCTGATGCGGATTTCGATTTCGAGCCGCCATCTGGTCCACTCGTGATGCCGGGCACGTACAAAGCCACAGTCGCGAAGCGTGTTGATGGTGTCGTGACGCCGCTTGGACCACCACAACAGTTTCAGGTCGTAGTCGAGGGCCAGGAAAACATGTCGACGTCCGATCATACGGCGCTCGTGGAGTTCCAGACTAAGGCAGTGCGTCTACAACGCGCAGCGACTGGTGCAACACAGGCCGCCAACCAGCTCAGGCCACGACTGGCAGCAATCAAACGAGCAATCAACGAAACGCCGTCACTGCCGCAGCGCTTGCAGGATGAAGCGGTCGCGCTGGATCGACGCGCAAGCGAGATACTGCGTGCCTTGAGTGGTGATGCAGCGGCGCGACAGCGCAACATGAACACACCGCCATCGATTAACGATCGCATCGGATATGTCGTTGGCGCGCAACGCATGTCGATCTCGCGTCCAACCCAGACCCAGATCGCGCAATACAACGCCGCCGCTCAGGATTTCGAGGGCGTGTTGGGCCAGTTGCGACAGTTGATCGAAGTCGATCTGAACAAGCTCGAGAAGCAACTGGAAGCC
>DATHTI010000421.1:0-4404 GCA_035463335.1 Pyrinomonadaceae bacterium
CGGGTTCGACTCGTTGCGATCGATCTCGCCGATCACGACCTGCTTCTCGCGACTAAACTCACGCTCGTCAAAAAGCGGGTACCGCACGGAGTCTTTCATAAACTGCATTGCGGTACGAAGGTTCGGGCTGGTCGTGGTGAAATAGTAGTCAACTACTTCTTCGCGCGTGGTGCCGTTGTAGGCAATTCCTTTCTGGCCGATGGCGCGCACGTAATCTTCAGCATTCGCGATCGCTCGGTTCTGCTTGAAGAACATGTGCTCGTAGAGGTGCGACAGGCCGTTCAGCTCGGGCGGCTCAGTGTAAGAGCCGTTTCTCACCGCGAGCTCGATCGTGACGAGCGGAACCGAGTGATCTTCCAGAATGATTATCTCGAGGCCGTTTGGAAGCACCTTGCTGATCAGGTTTGCTTCCGGGAGCCGGGCCGGCGTCGCTGCGGTTGCGGGCGCTGTAGTTGTGGTTGGCTTCGTCGAACGCTGTTGTGGTGTCAGCACTCGCGCGGAGAGCGTGGATGGTGACAACAACGTTAGTAGAAGCAGAAAGACGAGCGAACTTCGTTTCACTGATATCTCCATGCTGGAAATTGATGTTAATAGTGGGGAAAAGGTTATCTTGCCAAATACGATTTGTACAGATCAGTCCAAAATCCGTGTATCCGCGGTTAAATAAACACAGATAACACGGATTCGAGACTATCTCTTGATCATCGATCGCGCTTTTTGACGGAGGGCGGTGCGATAGGCGGCAGCATCGGCTCCTGCCGCATTCGATAACCATTGAATTCGCGGTGTCCCGCGCGGGGTGGTTTCGCCGGTTAACTGCATCGAGTAAGTGCGTTTGTCATTCGGTACGAACAGAACAAGCCGCCGGAGGTTGCGGCCCTCGCTTGAATCCCTTCCGGTAAATAACAATTCCTGAAATCCGTCGTCGTCAGCATCGACGAGCTCAGAGCTCCAGCTCGCATGACTAAATCCTACGGCGTCGAGTCGTCCCTGGGCGCTGAGTCGAAACTTTCCGTCGCGCTTCTGAAGTACCAGGAAGTTTGTCGTGCCCGCTTTTCGCTGGCTGTTCACTACAACAATCGCCGGTCCCGAATCGGTATCTAAAATTTCAAGATCGCCGACTGATCCCTTAGCAAAGCGCGCTGCGATTTTGCGCGCCTGATCGCGTGTTAATTGTTCGACGGGTTTCGGGTCTTCGCGCGGCTCGGCGACGCCACCTGTGGGAGCTTTGGACTCGTTGCGCCACGAAGTGTTTGTCCACTGTGCTTGTGACGCAGCAACGGGCAGCGCGTTGTTTGGCAGGCGCGGCTCGGTCGCGCCCTGACCGCCCGTGTAGCCCCAGACGAGCAGTGCGCTGAAAGTAGTAACGAGAACTGCCGGCGCTCCCACGCGAAACATCAGACCACGCGGCGCATCAGCAGCCGCAACCATCGACGACATTGGATCCGCAGGCGCAACCGGACCTTCCGGCCGCAGCAGGCTGCGCTCCAAAAGCATTTTCGCCATCGCTGCGGTTCGCGGCCGATCGTCAGACCGCTTGGCGAGCAAACTATGAACTGCGAGCGCGAGCGATCGCGGAATGTCCTGCCTCAATCTCGGCAAAGGCGGTGCGGGCGCTGTCGCCTGTTTGACTAAAAGCGCCGATTGCAATGGATCGATGAACGGTGGCCGTCCGGCAAGCATTTCATACAACAACACACCGAGGCTGTAGAGATCGCTACGCGCACCGACACGTTGTCCCAAACACTGTTCCGGCGACATGTAACGTGGCGTTCCGATTAGCTGGCCCGAACCCGTGCTGGCATGTGTCGCAGTTGATTCCGCCGACGAAGCCAAAACTTTCGCGACGCCAAAATCGAGTACGCAAACGCCTCGTTTGCCAAGCAGGATGTTTGACGGTTTCAAATCGCGGTGAATGATCCCGAGCCGGTGTGCTTCTTCGAGAACGTCGCAAATCTGCGTGGCGATATCGATCGCCTGTGTAAACGAGAACCGGCCTTGGCGTGCGAGTGCCTGCGACAGCGTCTCGCCCTCAACAAACTCCATCACGATGAAGTGACGACCATCGGGCAGGTTTCCGGCGTCGAAGATCATCGCGGCATTCGGATGGCGCAGCTTCGCCATCGTGCGCGCTTCGCGCAGGAAGCGATCGGAAACATCAGCATCAGACGCGAATTCAGGCCTGATGATCTTGACTGCGACCGGACGTTCGAGATCCAGATGCGTGGCCAGGTAAACGGTGCCCATGCCGCCGGTCCCGATTTCGCGTTCTATTCTGAATCTGCCAGCGATAAGTTGGGGGACATCCATATTGACCTTCCTTCGGGTAAAAGGTCGAAAGCGCTTCTGTTTTGGAGTGGTTCGGGGGAAGAGACGCGCCAGTTTAGCACAAATTTAACTACGGATGAACACGGATTTACTTGTCGAGCCCGGGATGAACGCCTGGCACATTCGGAATCCAGAACACCTGCCCGTTGATCTCGAGACTGCGGAGACCATGTTTCGGCAGATCCTTTTCTTTCAAGCCGAGATAGGTGAAGTGAGGCAGATCGCTGAGCACAGTCTGAAACCAACCATGCTTCGCCATGATCTCGCGGACGCGCGGGTTGTCAAACTCGTTCACATCAAACGCGAGCATCGCGATGTGTTGCGACGCGCCCGGCGCCGCGATCGAGTAAAGGATCGACTTTGAAAGATCTTTGCTGAAATAGATCCCGGTTTTCTCGAGCTCTAAAACTTCCGCGACTTGTTGCGACAGCGGCAGGTTTCGCAAGCGCGTTACCTGCTCCTCGGTGAGTCGACCCTGCGACAGCCAGTAATCGAGCGCGGGCTCGAAGCGCGAGTTCCAGAGACGAACGCTGTCTTCGTAGTTGCGACGGCCTGCCTCCGCGCCGTCACGCGGCGTGATGTCGAGACCTTCCTTCTGTGCTTCTTTGCGGGCTTTGTTCAGGCTCTTTAGTGCTTCGGGTTGGAGCTCGACTTCGTCGTAAGAGATGAACTCGGCTTCGAAACCGGCCTCTTCCTGAAACTTCGTCACCTGCTCTTCAGTGGTGAAAACGCAGACAGGCGGTGGTTTAACTTTCTTATTCGCGACGAAGATCGCGCCATACTCTTCGAGTATGCGACGCGAAACGGGATCTGATGGCGGACAGACTGACTCGATCTTTATCTTTCTTTTTTTGAAGGCCTTTGCGAGGGCTTCGTAAAAAGGAGCGGGTTCGTTGAGGTTCTTCCCATCGCGCGCTGAGTTTGAAGTCATTGGCTCTATTGACATTTTCTCCGGTACTGAGATCACCCCGCTTGCAATAGATCGACAGACTATGAGGAGCATCAGGCTTGTCAGTACACAAGTTACGCGACTAAAACTCAATGACCCTCCAAAAACGCAGATGATGATAGTGGCGGCTGATTGAGACGGTCAACAGGTGCCGAACTGTGCTAGGCTCCGCCGGAGTCGTATTTGAGCATGAAAAGCGCGGATTTGTTTACGGAGTTGACGGCGATCTACCGCAAGCATGGGTGGCAATTGCGGACGGCGCTGCTGCGGCCCGAGACGCGTGCTGAGCTTCAAGCGCTCTTGTCTGGAGACGTGGCGGTTAAGGAAGCTGAGTTTGATGCGTTGTGGTTTTCGCGCCCTTCTCACAACAGTCGTGAGGCGTGGGAGTTAAGGTTGTTGGCGCAGACGCAGTATGCGCTGTTCGAGACGTTTGAAGCCGATGAAACGGAAGAAGAGCGCGACGATCTTCGACTCGAAATGGAAGCGCGGTTACGAGACTACTTAGCCACAGATAAACGCGGATAAAAACCGCGGATTTACTGTTTGCCCATCTTGACCGGGATCTCGAGTTTCTGGACTGGGGCGCCTTCAGTTTCACCGGGGCGCATAATTGTTAACGTCACGGTGCTGTAAGGCAGAGCGCGGCGCACGCGCATCAGCAGCTCATCGCTCGTGCGAATCGGCACACCATCAAACGCCGTTATGATGTCGCCTTCCTTGACGCCCGCAAGATCCGCCGGGCGGCTGCGCAAAATCGTTCCGAGCCTGACGCCGTAAATATTAGTTCCCGGAACCTGCACTCGCTCCGCATCACCATCTTCATAACCGAAATGCGCGCGTCCCTCCGGCCGGCGTTCGAACTCGCGCGACATTCGCTTGTTGTCCTCCGACGAGATGGTCGTCAACTTCGCCGTCTTCTTCTCACCATCTCGCATGTATTCGATATCGACTGTCTTTCCAATCGGCGTCTTCGTCATCAGCTCTTCAATTTGATCCTCGTCTCGAACCGGTTGGCCGTCAAACTTGAGAATCACATCGCCGCCAACGAGCCCCGCCTGATCCGCAGGACCGCCGGGCGTCGTTACGGCACCGAACATCACACCCTGGTCGGTATCATTGAATTCATC
>DATHTI010000422.1:0-7833 GCA_035463335.1 Pyrinomonadaceae bacterium
TACGCGCTGCTCGTGCCGTTTTTGTTTCGCTGGATCGATGACCTGTACGCGCTGATCTGGCAGCAGTTCCAACCCGGCTACTTCACGTTCAGTCTCTGGCGCTTTCTGCTTTCCGGTCTCGTGCTGCTTCTGCCCACGACGTTGATGGGCGCGACGCTTCCAGTGCTCGCCGCAGCTTTCGTGCGCTCGTCAGATTCGAACTCGGTGACGAAGCTATACGCGTGCAATCTCGCGGGCGCGATTCTCGGAACACTTGCGGCTGGATTTGTGTTGCTGCCGGCGCTCGGCGTGCGAATGACGATCGCCGTTGCCGCAGTACTGAACGTTATCGTCGGCGTCGTCGCGATCCTTTTGCAGCGTGGAACAAAGACGCACCCCGAATATCACGAACATCCTGTCGATCTTGAAAATCCTGCAAATCCTGTCACCAGCTTTTGGTACTTCGCCGCGCTCGTATCCGGCTTTGTAACGATCAGCTCGCAAGTCTCATGGACGCGCACGCTCACGATGATCATCGGCTCGAGCACGTACGCGTTCAGCATCGTCGTTGCGTTGTTTCTAATCGGCCTCGCGCTCGGTGCGTGGCTGATTGCGCGAAAGGATCGCTCGCAGCGATTGCGTTCCGCGATCCTGAAAGTCGAAGCAGTTACAGCGTTGAGTCTGCTGCTCAGTTTGTATGTGCTGAACCAGATTCCTGCGCTGTTAATTAATCTCGGCTTGAAGCTGCACGTTTCTTCATGGGCCGGACTGCTCGCGCTCCAGATCATTTCGGCGACGTTGCTGATACTTGTGCCTGCCGTGTTGATGGGCATGGTGATGCCGCTCGTGCTTGCCTGGGCCAGTAGCGATCGGGTGAACGCGGTCGCGCGGGTTGGACGTAGTTATGCGGTGAATACGATCGGCGCAATCGCGGGAGCGTTCATCACCGGTTTCATCCTGATTCCCAGGACGAGCACACGGTTCACGTTGTTGTTTGCAGCGATCTGTTGTCTCGTAGTCGCCACGGTCGCATATAAACCAGTTGGTAGCGATCCGGCCGTGAAGCGCAGTCTCGCCATCGGGTTGATACCGGTGCTCGTGATCGTGCTTTTCATCGTTGCGCCGCCGATGAATCTCGCGGATCTCTCGATCGGCGCGTACGACAGTCTCGTGCGTGTGTTGGCCCAAACTCGCGAAGGCGTCAAAGAGGCTGAAACAGGGCCAAACATACACGAGCTGCTGATGTACGAGGAAGGGCCGACTGCGACCGTTTCTGTTCGTCGAGATCAGAACACTGTTTCGATGGCGATCAACGGGCGCACCAACGCGTCTGACAGTATCTACGACATGCCGACGCAAGTGATGCTCGGGCAGCTTCCGTTACTGGTTGCGCCGAAGATCGATCACGGGTTGATCATTGGTTACGCGACGGGCGTGACGGTGGGCGCGATGCTGCAATCGCCGGTGCAGTCTGTGACGTGTGTTGAGCTCGAGCCGGGGACTGTGGCTGGCTCGCAGTTTTTCAATCATGTAAACAATCGCCCGCTCGACGATCCACGCACGACATTGATCATCGACGACGCGAGAACGTTTTTGCGTGTGACGCCGAATCGATACGACATGATCGTGAGTGAGCCGAGCCATCCGTGGGTGCCGGGCGTGGCTAATCTATTTACGCAGGAATTTTTCGAGCTCGGGCGCGCACGGCTGAGTGATGATGGGATCTGGGTGCAGTGGGTGCAGATCTACCAGCTTTCGACCGAGAGTTTGCGATCGGTGCTGGCCACATATCAGAAGGTGTTTCCACACGTGCTCGTGTTTCGTGTTGGTGGATTAAGTAATGGAAAGGATCTGCTGCTTATCGGCAGCAACCGGCCTTTGAATCTCGATCGATTAGCGGAGCGCCTCAGGGATCCGCGGATGGCGGCCGCGCTGGCGCGAGTTGATTTGAAGTCGGAAGCAGACATTAGAGGCTGGTACGTTTGTGATGAGACCAGGCTTGGACCAGCAGTCGCCGGCGCGCAGATCAACACGGACGACAACATGTCTATCGAGATGACGGTCCCGCGCGAAGCATTTCGTCCGTTGATGCAGAGCAACGCCGAGTGGGTTCAGGCGCTCGCGCGGTGATTTAAGAGAGACTCCGCCGCCGCTTCACCACTACGAATGCAATCCGGAATACCGGCGCCACGGTACGCATTCCCTGCTAGTGCCAACCGCGGGAGCTCATTAGCGAGCCTTTCAAGTTCACCAACTCGCTCGAGATGCCCGACTTCGTATTGCGGCATCGAGCGCTCCCACTTCGCCACTTCGATAAACCGCGGATCTTCGCGGATTCCTAATAAGTCACGCAGATCAGCTTCAGCTCTCGTCGCCATCTCCGATTCATCGAGCGCGAAGATGTCCGGCTGCAACGCGCCACCTGCAAACGCGCGGAGCAATACATGACCCTCCGGCGCTCGCCCCGGAAACTTCACGCTACTGAACGTACACGCAATCAACGATCTCTTTTCAATAAACGGCACCACAAACCCAAAACCATTCAACGGATGCTTGATCGCCGCGCGCCGGTAACCGAAATTGATGGTCGCTGTCGACGCATATTTGATCTCTCTCAGTCTCTGCGCGAGCCGTTCGTTTATATCTCCTAGAAGCGACGCAGCCACGTAAGCCGGCACAGCCAAACAAACCGCATCAGCTTTGAACTCTTCTGCTTTATCCGTGCTAATCGTCCACCCATGATCGAAGGTGAGTCTTTGCGCTCGCGTGTTCACGCGAAGATCCGCCTTAATCCGTGTTACCAATGCCTCGACGAGAGCCTGCATCCCTCTCGCGAACGACACAAACAAACTGTAACGCGCGCCGCTCGTCCCGATCTTCTGCTCCCGACCTTGCCGCAACATCGCGAGAATCAGGCTGCGATGCTTTTGTTCCATCTCGAGAAAGCGCGGCAGCGTTGCACGCAAACTCAGCGTCTCCGGATCCGCAGTGTAAATGCCACCAACCATCGGTTGGGCCATCCGCACAAGAGCTTCTTCCCCGAGCCTCCGTCGCACAAAACTCGCAAGACTCTCGTCAGTCGAGCCGTTGGCGTTTTTGCGCGGCAGAATTAAATCGGCCGCCATCCGCATTTTCCCGGGAATGCTGAAAATGTCACTCGTGATGAACGGCCACATACGCGACGGCGCCATCAACTGAAACCCTTCGGGCACGGCGCGCAGTCGCCCATCGCGAACAATAAAACTGCGACGGTATTCTTCGTTTGTTTGAATGACTTGCGACTCGAGACCTAATCGTTTGGCGAGAGTGATTCCTTCTGGCTTTTCAGAGATGAATGAATCTGGTCCACGTTCAATAAGAAATCCATCGCGATGCTCTGTCTGGATCGTTCCACCGAGTCGAGCTGAAGCTTCAAGGATAGTGACTTCTGCTGCTGGATTTAGTTCTTTAACACGATGGGCCGCGGCGAGTCCTGAAATACCACCACCGATGATGACAATCCTGTTCATCCTGTCTAACTAATACGACAACAATCGGGCGCGCAGATATTCACCGGCGCCTCACCATTAACTCTTTCCATAATCAACTCTCGGATCATCCTAACGAACGACGGATGCGTGCCCGCCGTCTGCGCGCGCACCATCTTCATCCCAATCTCATCTGCCACTTGTCGTGCCTGAACATCCAGATCGTAAACCACTTCCATATGATCTGACACAAACCCGATCGGCGCCACCACAACACTCTTCACACCCTCATCGCCTAAAGTTCTCAGATGATCACAAACATCTGGTCCAAGCCACGGCTGCATCGGCGATCCGCTGCGACTCTGATAAACCAGATGCCACTTCGCGACCTGAACCTCGCGCGCAATCAACGCGCCAGTGTGCCCGAGCTGCGACGCGTAATCGCAGTTCACCGCCATCGACTCCGGAATGCTGTGCGCCGTGAACACCAGATGCGCCGAAGCCGGCTCTTCGAGTTGATTCAACGCCGCGCGGATGTGATCCACATTAGCTTCGATAAACAACGGATGCTTGTAGAACACGCGTAACTTCTCAACGCGCGGCGCGCCTGGTCCAACTGCCGACTGGGCATCGCTGATGTTTTGTAGATACTGCCGGCAACTCGAATACGAGCTATACCCGGACGTCACAAACGCCAGTGCATTCCGAATTCCGTCCGCAGCCATCCGACGCATCGTGTCGGGCAGGAGCGGGTGCCAGTTGCGATTGCCCCAGTAGATCGGAAGCCGCGGGCCGTGTTGCTCCAATTCCTTTTCCAGCGCCGCAATCAAATTTCGATTCTGCTGGTTGATCGGACTCACACCACCGAACGACTCGTAATGCTGTGCAACCTGGAGCATGCGCTCGCGCGGCACGTTTCGCCCGCGCAGGACATTTTCGAGAAACGGAATCACATCGTCCATTCCCTCTG
Organism: Pyrinomonadaceae bacterium; assembly: GCA_035463335.1. GTDB lineage: Bacteria > Acidobacteriota > Blastocatellia > Pyrinomonadales > Pyrinomonadaceae > PSRF01. The sequence goes on from DATHTI010000422.1 coordinate 4,417, forward strand.
GCCCACCAAACGACACTAACAGCAGCGCATCAAAATCCGTCTTCATCCGTGTACCATTTCAACCAGCGCGATCACATTCTCCACCGGCGTCTCCGGCAGAATTCCATGCCCTAAATTGAAAATATGCCCCGCTCTTCCTTCCGCCTGGTCGAGAATCCGCTTCGCCTGTTCCCGCAGCACATCCTGCTTCGCAAACAACACCACCGGATCGAGATTTCCCATCACCGCCACATCGTGGCCCACACGTCGCCAGCCTTCATCGAGCCGCACACGCCAATCCAATCCGATCACATCGCCGCCAGCCTCGCGCATCAACTCCAACAGCGCCGCCGTCCCCGTCCCAAAATGAATTACGGGCACACCCTTCGTGACCTTCTCGATCACGCTCTTCGTGTGCGGCAACACAAACTCGCGGTAATCGTCAGGACTCAAACAACCCACCCACGAATCAAACAACTGCACGGCCTGTGCACCAGCCGCGATCTGCGCGTTGAGATACTTCACGAGGGCCCTCGATATCAGCGCCATCATCGCGTGCCACGCCCCCGCGTCGTCATACATCAATCGTTTGGTGTGCACATAATTCTTCGACCCACCACCTTCAGTCATATATGACGCGAGGGTGAACGGCGCGCCACAAAAACCAATCAACGGAATGTTCGGCTTGAGCGCACTCCGCGTTTGTCCGATCGCATCGTAAACAAATTCAAGCGCGTTTGCATCCTCCAGTTCGCGCAGCTGCTCTACATCAGAAGGCTTCCTCACCGGATTATGAATCACCGGCCCTTCACCTTTAGCAAACTCCAACTCGATCCCAAGCGGCTCGAGTATCAACAGAATATCGGCAAAGATGATCGCCGCATCAACACCCAGCCTCTCGACTGCCGTGACCGTCACCTCCGCCGCGAGGGCCGGGTTCTTACAGAGCTCGAGGAACGTTGTCTTCTCGCGCACCTCTCGATACTCGCGCATATACCGCCCCGCCTGCCGCATGAGCCAGATCGGCGTATAAGGCACCGCCTCCCTCCGGCACGCCCGCATGAATGGACTGTCGTGTAGTGATTGAGTCAAAGGAAGGCGATTATATATTTTGTTTCGAAGCGAATGAAGGACGTGACCTACTATAAAGGTTTCAACGAAAACTGATCGGCAGAAAAGAGCCCATCCGGATCAAGTTCCCCCTTGATTCTTCGCAATCGTTCATACTTCTCCTGGCTGTCATAGAAGTACTGCCACACTTCCTCCAGCACCCGGTCACCAAACGTGTATGCAAAATTCCGCATATCCGCGTCAGCAAAAGCCTTCTGTCCGATGAATACCTCGTCGTTCTCCTTTTGCCACTGCTCCGCATTCGCGCGTTGGTCGCCGCAGAACCAATTATCCGAATAGAACGAGTCGTGGCCCATGGCAAAAGCCTGGTCGCGCCACGAATACGACGTGATTCCCGCTTTCCCGTTCTCCGCAACGGCGCCGCCGGCGTAGATCTGCATTTGCGAGACGGCGTGCTGGCAGAGAGTAGTGGGCTGCGACATGATCTTGTACATACGTTCCGTATATGTTTTGGCAAATCCGTCCGGCAGACCCATCGTGACTCGAGCGCGCTTGACGAATGGATAATTCATTTCGCGATCGTTGTTCATAATGAAATACTGCGCGATTCCTTCGGACACTGGGATCCTCTTTCGATGGTGCAGAAGTGGGGCCCCAACTGCCGACACGAATGACTCAAACCACTGATCGTCGAACTTCGCCCCTAACTTGTTCGTGAAGCACATCCACATCTGGATCATAGCCGGCATGGGAAGCGAAATCCCGTCGCTGGCTGCCGTGAGGGACGCCCGCAGATTGATCTCAGCTTTGATGGGGTCTGACAACACATTCATCGACCCGTAACCCGTGATGGTGAGCATGAATTCGTAGTCGGATGGAACCGTTCCGTCTGCGCACAGTTTGGACAGCTCTTCCATCCTGCGCACCACTGCTTCCATCTTCTCCTTCGACCAAAGCCACAGGAACGTGTAGCACTGGGTGTCAGGGTAATCCTTGTCGCGCAATGGACTGAATTCCCAATGTGTCACGATCCCGAAATCTCCGCCTCTTCCTCCACCCAACACGGCGTAATACACATCGTCGTTGTGCTGCGTGGTCTTTCCTTCTACTGGCCGCACGATGTGCTCTTCGACGCCGCTCGCAAGGATGATGTCGAACGCGAGCACGTGATCCGCGAGCAGTCCATGGCTGCGCGCGACGATGCCCCAGCCACCGGTGTGCACATGTCCGCCGAGGTGCACGTGTGCGCACATACCCATCGGCAGGTAGATCCCCTTCTGGTTGTTACATCCAGCCCAGTGGCCTAAGGCATGACTGACTCCGCAGCGCAGCACGTTATTCACAGGGTCATAGTCGTACTCACGAAAAGTCTCGCTCAAGTCGAGCTGCATATTCACGGGTGCGGTCGACGAGTATCCGCAGTATTGGTGTCCTCCGGTGCGCACGGCAATCGCCATCTTGAGATCGCGACAGAGGCCTATCGCTTTCTTGATCTCGTCTTTATTAATTGGATACAGAATGATACGAGGAGAAACGTCCGGTTCGGGGAATGAGGTTGTTGCGTACTGGAGTCTCTTCTCCGTGTACTCGGGGTCGCCGATAATGAACCACTGTCCGATGAACATTAAGGCTTCCACCTTTGCTCGCAGTTCTTCGAGCTCCTGCTTGTGCTCTTCGACGTATTGTTTGATGAAGTTCGAATCGTCCAGGGTGAGTTGTACCAATAGTTCGGGGTCCATCTGGTTTCTCCTTTTCGTTGCGGTGTCCTTTTTAACCAGATCGCGAGAACTTACGAGGCGGTTCTGGTTTGTGAGTCACCATGAGTCGGCCGTTTCATTGTTTGGAAGGGGCAAGGACTATAGCACAGTAATTTCGCTGGGCCGCATATTTTGTTATGGAGCGAATGACAACGTGCGTAAGATAAATCCTTACTTTCTTCCGCGTATCCCTTTGCAGTGGAAAGAAAGTCTTATTTTTGTAAGATAGGCGAGTAATTTAAGTTCGTTCGAGGGTAGGCCTCCATGCCCAATAATCCAAAACCCACCAAAGCACGCAGCGGCGTCTTCATCTCTTACGCGCGCGATGATGGCGAGGAGTTTGCCAAACTTCTCCGTCAGCGATTGCACGGTGAAGACATTTCACTCTGGCGGGATCGCGAGAGCATGGAAGGCGGACGTGACTGGTGGCTACAGATCACGGAAGCGCTCGATCAAGTTGAGTTCATGGCGCTGGTGATAACTCCGGAGGCACTGAAGTCAGATACTGTGCGGAAGGAATGGCGTTATGCGCGACAGCAGGGTGTCTGCGTTTATCCCATCAAAGGCACGCCCGATCTTGACTTCGATAGTCTGCCACGCTGGATGCGCG
>DATHTI010000423.1:0-4988 GCA_035463335.1 Pyrinomonadaceae bacterium
TACGATATCAACGTTGCCGGGGTCACGATCGTAGTTGCTGTAAGCAATACTGAACGTGAACTCACCACGACGCAGCGTGGATCCGTCGTAAATAGTAAAAAGGCCGGTTGGTCCACCCTCAGGACCACCGGTACCTACTGCTGGAGACTGATTGCGCGGGTCATTTGGCGACCGCAAAGTCTGTGCTGATACTGCGGCACACAGCACCAACGAAACGAGCGCAGTTATAAGCGCCCTATGTGCGAGTCTCATCGCATTCCTCCTGCGAAATGAGTAATAAGAATTCGTAAATAGTGCCGCCGTAACGGAACAAGTACCAACGCCCTTCTCCCGCGGAGGCCCCAACTACAGTTGTCAATTCGGTTGAACCGGTTGGACCAGCATGGTCCAGCGGCGACCCTCGGGCCGTGGTATAGACAGAGCACTTCGGCCTTCTGACAGCGCTCTACTTCCACAAATTACTTTTCCCGAGTGACTCCTGAACTGAGTTCATTTCTTATAGGAAATGAACATCCCCTTGTCAACGATTTCGTCCCTTAAACCATTGCGTAATTATTGAGAAATCTTAACGCTGGTCCGAGGCGTAAACCATGCCAGACCATACTCTACCTTAAAGGGGAAATCAAGCCTTTTTCACTACTTAGCGGCTCTGTGTTTATGTTTTTTCCGTCACGCATAGATGCCTCTCATGCGCGTGTCATAGGCCACACGGTCTATCGCCAACATGTATGCCGCGGTCCTGGTATCGACGTTGTGCGCATCGGCATAACGACACAGATCATTGAAGCTCGCGACCATCTTGTCCTGTAGCCTTTCGTTCACCACATCCTCACGCCAGAAGTACCCCATTCGATCCTGGACCCACTCGAAATACGAGACCGTGACCCCTCCCGCATTTGCCAGGATGTCAGGCACGACAAAGATTCCTTTTTGGTGAAGAATTTCATCAGCGGCCGCGGTGGTCGGTCCATTAGCCCCCTCAGCGAGCACTTTGCACTTGAGCCTGTCCGCGTTCTGAGACGTGATCTGGTTCTCGGTCGCCGCCGGAATCAGCACGTCACACTCCAGCTCAAGCAACTCCTGGTTGTTGACGAATTCCACACCTTCGTAGCCTTCGAACGAGCGCGTGTTCTTCAAGTATGTCAGCGCCTTGGGAATATCAATCCCGTTAGGGTTGTAAATCCCGCCGTGTATGTCCGATATCGCTACAACCTTGTAACCGGTCTCATAGAGTAGTTGAGCGCCGATGCCGCCAACATTCCCTGACCCTTGAACGACTACACGGGTCTCGACAGGCCTCATCTTGAAACGCTTGATGGCTTCGTTGACTACAAACAGAATGCCGCGGCCTGTGGCTTCGCGCCGGCCGGCCGAGCCGCCGAGGTCGATTGGCTTACCGGTCACGACCGCGTTGACCGTGTGGCGGGCGTGCATCGAGTAGGTGTCCATGATCCACGCCATTGTCTGCTCGTTGGTGTTCATGTCCGGGGCCGGCACGTCCTTTTCCGGTCCAATGAAGTCGAGCAGCTCCGCGGCGTAGCGCCGCGTCATGCGCTCTATCTCACCCATGGACATCTGCTGCGGATCGCAGATGATGCCGCCCTTGGCGCCGCCGAAAGGCACGTTCACGACGGCGCACTTCCACGTCATCCACGCCGCGAGTGCGCGTACTTCGTCGATATTGACGTCAGGCGCATAGCGAATGCCGCCCTTGGCTGGACCACGCGCGAAGTTGTGCTGCACGCGAAAACCTTCAAACACCTGAATGCGACCTGAATCCATCTTCGTCGGGATGTAGACCTTCAGCTCGCGGTTTGGAACTCGCAACACGGCGTAGAGGTCCGGATCGAGGTCCAGTAATTGGGCGGCGCGATCGAATCGCGACATCATCGACTCGAACGGGTTCTCTTCTTTTATCTCGCGAATATCGTCGACGTATGTAGTGCTGTACATGCTAACCATTGGCGTCTCCAAAGCCGATCTGTGTAATCTGTGAACGACCTTTATCTAAAACTTCATTCATCGATCCGCTTCTAAAACCCTCGAGATCGAGCGTCACATATTTAAATCCAAGCTCGCGAAAGCGTCTCGCCAGCTCATCAATCAATTCTTTCCGCAACACACGGTCCATCTCTGCCGGCGCGATCTCGATCCGTACAAGCTGATCGTGATGGCGCACCCGGAACTCTCTAAACCCAAACTCTCGCAAAATCTCTTCGCCGCGATCCACTTTGCTCAGCCTCTCAATCGTCACGGTGGTCCCATAAGCAATGCGTGACGACAAACACGGGCTCGCCGGCTTGTCCCACGTCGGCAGTGTCGCACGGCGACTCAGCTCACGAACCTCAGTCTTGGTTAGACCAGCCTCAAGCAACGGGCTGCGCACCTCATGCTCTGAAGCTGCCCGCCGTCCCGGACGGTAATCGCCGAGATCGTCTACAGTCGAGCCGTCAACGATGTTCTTGATACCGCGCGTGCGCGCCACCGATTCGAGCTTCGTGTACAACTCGTCTTTGCAGAAGAAACAACGATCGGGATTGTTCGCGCGATAGCCGGGGTTTTCCAGCTCTTCTGTCTGGATCACTTCGTGATGAAACCCAAACTTCCTAACGACATTCTCGATCTCCGTGCGCTGATAGTCAGGCAGGCTCGCTGACTGTCCGGTAATACAGACCGCGCGTGGTCCGAGCTCTGCGTTAGCGACGTAAGCGACATAACTGCTATCGACGCCGCCTGAGTAAGCGACGATCACGGAGTCGAGCTCACGAAAGATCTCTCGCAGTCTTTCTTCCTTGGCAATCAAGTTCATGTGGAATACCGCATGTTAGCTTATGCATCAATTGCTACGCAACCAGCATCTCACCCGCGTAATCTGTGGATAAAGAATCGGATGTGCTAACATCCAAGCCTCCCCGAATCGTTCATCAATGTCAGAATTAAGCGCCTCATTCGGGAAGAGAGTTCTACGCGTTGCTGCCTGCTTCGTGCTTCTATCTGTGTGCGCATACGTTCAGGCGCAAACGGTGGAAGCCTTTGGCGATGACGCGGCCGATCCGGTGCGACTGTTCGAACGCGGGCAAGGCGCACACGCGCGCGGCGAGCTCGAGAAAGCGCTTGCGTTCTACGAACAGGCGCTCAAAGTCCGCCCTGAATTTCCGGAAGCAGAGTTTCAGCGTGGCAACGCACTCTCTTCGCTCGGACGTCTCCCTGAAGCAGATGCAGCATATCGGCGCGCGATCTCATACAAGAAAAACTGGGCGCTTCCCTACTCCGCACTCGGCCTCGTGTTAGTGCGACAAAACCGTGACAAAGAAGCAGAACAGTTTTTCAACCAGGCATTAACGATCGACAACAAGGACAACATCGCGCTGCGCATGCTGTCTGAGTTGCGCCTGCGCGCGGGCGATCCAAAATCGGCACTCGACTTCGCCAAACGAGCAACCGCAAATTCCGAAGCGCCCGCTTCAGCGTGGGTAACGCTTGCACTCGCTGAAAAAGCAAACGGCAACACGGCCGGCGCCAAAGCCGCAGTCGATCACGTGCTCGCAGATGAGCCTGAGAACGTTGCCGCGCTTGTCGAGCGTGCGGATCTTTTCACAGACGAGAAGAACTTCGAGCTCGCGATCGCCGATCTGAAAACGGCGGCGAAGTTGAAGCCGAATGACAAAGCAGTGAATTCGCGTCTTGCTTATGCTCTCCAGCAGGCAGGCAAAACCGAAGAAGCACAGGCGGTCGCGAAGTCTGCGGGAATCGAAACACAACCGCCCGCAGGTGACGGCACAAAAGGCGTCGCCGGGACGCCTGAAGAGATCGAAGCGGCAAACAGCAGCGACCCTGCGGTGGCTCGCAAGGCTCTCGAAAAACTCCTCGAGAAGAACCCGCGCAGTGCGATGCTGCTCGGTCGTCTCGGTGCCTCATACCGTACAGACGATCCCGCACGTTCGCTCGATTATTATCGCCGTGCCTCCGAGATTCAGCCCGACGCGCCTGAATACGCGCTGGGTTACGCCGCCGCGCTGGTCCAGGCGCGTCGCTTTCCGGAAGCGGCCGGCATCCTGCGACAGGTCGTGAAATTAAGTCCCGACAATTACGCGGCGCGCGCGAACCTCGCGACTGCGTTGTATGAAGCGAAGCGCTACCAGGAGGCGATTCCGGAGTATGAGTGGATCGTGTCGGCAAAACCGGAAATCGGTGTGGCCCATTATTTTATTGCCACCTCGCACGATTATCTTGGAGAATATCCCGAAGCACTCGTATCGTACGAAAAATTTCTCTCGGTCGCTGACCCTAAAACAAATCAGCTCGAGATCGATAAAGTCAAACTGCGATTGCCAACGCTCCGGCGACAAATTCAATTAGGAGAGGGCGCGAAGAAGAAGCCCTGAACGGTCCGGCATGACTCGCGAAACACTGCGCAGGATTATCTTTCCGGCATTGCTACTGCTGGCGTGTGTTCCCGCGGTTTACGCACAGGAGTCAGAACCACAAGCATCACCGCAAGCATCGCCACAGCCCACGCCTCTGACTGCGCCGCCGCCGTTCAAAATGATCATCAAGGAAGAACGCGAGCAGATGGAGGCGACCGGCGATCCGAAGAAACGTCTCAAGCTCACGATCGAATTCGCGGTGGCACACCTCACTCGCGCCGAACAACACACCGGGCGCGGAGATTACGAAGCAGCCTCGACGGAAGTCGGCATGTATCACGCACTGATCGAAAGCGCGTTGCAGTTTCTCAGTACTTTCAAGCGCGACAGCAACAAGACACGTGACCTTTATAAACGTCTCGAGCTGTCGCTGCGTGCGGATGGACCACGATTGACGGCGATGCGCCGGATCACGCCGCTCGAATTTGCCGTCTGGATCAAGAAGGTGGAAGACTTCGCCCGCGACGGGCGAACGGAAGCACTCAATTCGTTCTACGGGCACACAGTGGTGCATGAACCGCCAAAGACAGAGAAGCCAAGCCCAACTCCAACACCAAAGAG
>DATHTI010000424.1:0-2482 GCA_035463335.1 Pyrinomonadaceae bacterium
GAGCATGGACCTGCGCGTGCTGTTGTTTGCGTGCGGAGTTTCCCTGCTTACGGCGCTGATCTTTGGACTCGTGCCGGCCATTCAATTCTGGCGTCACGACATTTAAGCCACGCTCAAGGAGAGTGGTCGCAGCACTGCGACCGCGAGGAGGCAACGTGTGCGAAAGATACTCGTGATCGCAGAGGTCGCGGTGGCCGTGGTCCCGTTGACGGGCGCGGGACTGCTGTTGCGAAGTTTTGTGCGGCTCTTGCAAGTCGATCCTGGTTTTTCGAAAGAGCGTGTGCTCGCGCTTCAGGTGTTCCTGCCGCGCAATTTCAATGAACGGGAAAAGATGATCGCCTTCTTCGATCAATCGCTCGAAAAGATCAAAGGCGTACCGGGAATCGAAGCGGCTGCGGTCGTAGCCACGCCGCCTTTTATAAACCTGGACCAGGACGCGCCGTTTAATATCGCCGGCCGGCCGGCGCCGCCACAGGGCAGCGAGCCGACGGCGTTTTATGCGCCCGTGTCGAGTGACTATCTCAACGCGCTGAGTATTCCACTCAAGAAGGGTCGTTTCTTCACGAGCTTCGACACGGCGGAGGCTCCGCCAGTCGTAGTGATAAACGAGACGATGGCGCGTCGCTACTTTCCGAATGAAGACCCGGTTGGACAACGTCTCATCGTGATGTTTGGCAATACCCGCACGCGGGAGATCGTTGGTGTGATCGGAGACGTGCTTCACAACGGACTGCATGCCGAGCCGCGCGCGGAGATGTTTGTGCCGCACCAGCAGAGCGCGAGCGCGCACATGACGTTCCTCGTGCGGACGACGACCGAGCCGGGTTCGCAGCTCGCGGCGGTGAAGCGCGCGATTCGTGAAGTCAATCCGAACCAGACGTTCGCACGCACCGCGACGATGGAAGAGCTCGTCGCCGACTCGCTGAAAGAACGACGCTTCAATCTTTTTCTGCTCGGGCTGTTTGCGGCAATTGCGTTGCTGCTTGCGACGATTGGTATTTACGGATCGATCAGCTATTCGACGCGACAACGCACAAACGAGATTGGGGTGCGCATCGCGTTGGGCGCGCAGTCGCGCGACGTGTTGCGTTTGATCGTAGGGCAGGGAATCTGGCTGGCACTCATTGGGGTTGCGATCGGGCTTGGCGTAGCGCTTCTGCTGACGCGCGCCATCAGGAGTTTTCTGTTTGGAGTTAGTCCGACCGATCCGCTGACGTTTCTGGCGATTTCGGTGTTGCTGTTGTTGACGGCGCTGATTGCTTCACTGATTCCGGCGCGGAGGGCAACGAAAGTGGATCCACTCGTGGCGCTGCGCAACGAGTAATTAACCACGGATTATACGGATGATTCAGGATCTTATTTACGGTTTGCGGTGGTTAAGGAAGAATCCCGCGTTCACGGTGCTGGCGGTGTTGATGCTGGCCGTGGGCATTGGTGTCAACACTGCGATGTTCAGTGTGATCAATGCGGTGCTGTTGCAGCCGCTGCCTTATCCCGAGCCGGATCGCATTGTGTGGATGAATGAGTCGGGAGCAGAGGTCGCAAACCGGCAAGTCTCCTATCCGAACTTTGTTGACTGGCGCGCGCGCAATACGGTCTTCGAGTCGATGTCGACATTTCGCGGCTGGTCGGCGACCCTCACCGGCACCGACAAGCCTGAAGCCCTCGACGCGCGGATCGTTACGGCTGATTACTTCCGCGTGATGCGCACGACGCCGTTGCTGGGCCGCGACTTCACCGCCGATGACGACAAGCCCGGCGCAGCGCCAGTAACCATCATCAGCTACGGATTCTGGCAACAGCGCTTTGCCGGCGATCCGAATATCGCCGGTAAACAGATCCTGCTCGACGACAAGCCACACACAGTGATCGGCGTCACGCGAGAGGGCTTCGTGCACCAGGGCCCGCCGCCGTTGTGGGTCCTCATGGGCCCGCTGAATTGGAAAGAGCGTGACGTGCGCAACGGTGGAAATGTGATCGCGCGTTTGAAACCGGGTGTAACGATCGACCAGGCGCGCGACGAGATGAACCGCATCTCGCAACAGTTACGACAGCAATACCCGATTCACAACGCCGGCGCGAATGTCGTTAACGTCGTGTCGCTCCAGGACAGCATCACGAAACGTGTCAGCACGGCGCTGAAGATACTCTTCGCGGCAGTCGGCCTCGTGTTGCTGATCGCGTGTGCGAACGTCGCAAATCTTTTGCTCGCGCGAGCTGCTGCGCGTCGCAAGGAGTTTGCGGTGCGTGCGGCACTCGGCGCATCGCGATTCAGGCTCGTGCGGCAGATGCTGATCGAGAGTTTGTTGTTAGCGACTGCTGGTGGTGTACTCGGGTTCTTCTTTGCTTCGTGGACCGTGTTGCTGCTTTCGCGCGTCGCGCACGAAACAGTGCCACGGATGAGCGGCGTGCAGCTCAGCGGCAGAGTCCTCGTCTTCAACATCGCCGTCTCATTACTTACCGGAATACTTTTCGGCGTACT